>JBMCTR010000095.1:0-6615 GCA_048622955.1 Actinomycetota bacterium | reverse complement strand
ACCCCGCCGACGCCGAGATCCGGCGGCGCCGGCACCGATCGCCTGACCCGCTGGGACCGACCCGGCCTTCGTCCGAGCTCACGGGTGTCGAGCACGAAGGGCGTACGTGGATCCAGGGAGCTCAGTATGACCAACTCTCGTCGCCAGCGGGCAATAGGGACTCAGCGCCTCGGCGGGAGGCCGACTCCCTAGGTTACAAGACGTTCCTGGCAGGAACCGAATCGGCCGTCGGTCGGCATCGGTTGACCACGTGGAGTGGGTCGGCCGGAGTCGTCGTCGGAGGGGGCAAGCTCACCGTAGGCGCCGGCGTCGGACAGCCGGGAGCGCCCGTGCCGGACGGTCTCCAGGATGTTGGTCACCGACACCTCGAGGTGCGCCAGCTTGGCGTCGACGTAGGCGTTTACGTCGCTGCGCATCTGCTCCGTCTTCTCGCGGGCGGCCCGGATGGCCTCCCCCGCCTGGGTCCGGGCCTCGCGCAGCACCTCCTCCTCGGACACCAGCCGCTGCCGCTCCTGCTCCGCCGCGGTGAGCAGCCGCTCGGCGTTCGCCGTCGCGTCGGAGAGCAGCTCGTCCCGCTGCCGGAGCACCTTCTGCGCCGCCTGCAGCTCCTCGGGCAGTGCCGCGCGCAGCTCCTCGAGCATGCGCGTCAGATCCGCCTTGTTGATCAACACCGACGACGACATCGGCATCGTCTTGGCGTTGTCGACGACGTCGATGATCTGATCCAGCTTGTCGTGAGCGTCCAACTGCCACACCCCCCGAGACTCATGGTGCCGCCAACCGCTCCCTGAGTCGACCGAGCACGGCCTCCGGCACCAGGCCGGACACGTTCCCGCCGTGCGAGGCGACCTCCTTGACCAGGCTCGACGACAGGAACGAGTAGTCCGGCTTGGTCGCGACGAACAACGTGTCCACGTTCGTCAGCCGGTGGTTCATCTGCGCCATCGACAGTTCGTACTCGAAGTCGGTCAGGGCGCGCAGCCCCCGCACGATCGCCGGGATGCCCCGTGCGCTGCAGAAGTCCACCAGCAGCCCCTCGAACCGCTCGACGACGACGTTGCCGAGCGGTTCGGTGACCTCGCGCAGCATCTCGATCCGCTCGTCCACGGTGAACAGGCTCTTCTTGGACACGTTCACCAGCACGGCGACCACGACCTCGTCGAACAGCCGGGCGGCCCGCTCAATGACGTCGCAGTGCCCGTTGGTCACCGGATCGAACGATCCCGGGCAGACACAGCGCCGCACGTTCCCTCCCTCGCCCGTCGGTTCACCCGGCCGGGCGACCGTACCAAAGCACGGTCGCGCCGTAGTTGCGCTGCCGCTCGCCGGCCAGTCCGGGCGGCCACACCACCGCCGCCGCGCGCCGCGGCCGCTCGACCACGACGAGCGCGTCGGCCTCCAGCCAGCCGTTCGTCAGCAGACCAAGAACCCGGGTGAGCTCCTCGGCCCCCATAGCGTACGGCGGATCCGCCAGCGCGAGGTGGAACGGTACGTCCGGCGGGTCGGCCAGCACCCGCTCCACCGCACCGGGGCGAACCTCGACGTCGTCGAGGCCCGTCGCGGCCACGTTCTCCCGGATCGCCCGGACGGCGGCAGGATCGGACTCGACGAGCAGCGCGTACCCCGCCCCCCTCGAGACGGCCTCCAGCCCGAGAGCTCCACTGCCCGCGTACAGGTCGAGCACGCGCAGCCCGGCGAACGCGCCCATCGCCGACTCGACGGACGAGAACAGCGCCTCGCGAACCCGGTCCGTCGTGGGACGGATCGCGCCGCCGCGGGGAACCCGCAGCCGCCGGCCGCGGGCCACGCCCGCCACGATCCGGGTCATGCCTTGTCCAGGTACTCGGACCGCTCGTCCACGTCCAGCGCGGCCACCGCAGCCGCCAGGTCCGGGTACCGCTCCAGCTCCGGGTCGTGGATCAGCAGCGAGTACGCCTCCTCCCGGGCGTTCATGATGATGTTCTCGTGCTCGAGCACCCGCAGCAGCCGCAGGCTGGTCCGCCGTCCCGACTGCGCGGCGCCGAGCACGTCGCCCTCCCTGCGCTGGTCGAGGTCGACCTGAGCCAGCTTGAACCCGTCCCTGGTGGCGGCCACCGCCTCGAGCCGTTCCCGCGCCTCGCTGCCCGGCGGTGCGTCGGTGACGAGCAGGCACAGGCCCGGCAGGCTCCCCCTGCCGATCCGGCCGCGAAGCTGGTGCAGCTGCGACACCCCGAACCTGCTGGCGTCCATGACCACCATCATCGACGCCGCCGGCACGTCCACGCCGACCTCGATCACCGTCGTCGCGACGAGCACCGGCAGGTCGCCGGCGCCGAACCGGCGCATCACGTCGTCCTTCTCCTCCTGCGGCATCCGGCCGTGCAGCACTCCGACCTCGATGCCGGCCAGCGGCCCGGAGCTCAGCATCTCGACGACCTCCATCACGGACACCGGCCGCCGACCGCCCTCGTCCTCGTCCCCGTCGGCTCCGCCGCCCGCGTCGCCGTCGGCGTCGTCCCCGATGCGCGGGCATACGACGTACACCCCGTGGCCGTTCAGCGCCTCCTCGCGCACCCGGTCCCAGGCGCGCGCCAGGTAGTGCGGCCGTTCGGTCGCCGGAACGACGTGGGTCACCACGTCGGCCCGCCCCTGGGGAAGCTCGCTCATGGTGGAGACCCACAGATCGCCGAACACGGTCATCGCGACGGTACGAGGGATCGGCGTCGCCGTCATCACCAGTACGTGCGGCCGCGTCGCCTCAGGGCCCTTCGCCGCGAGCGCGGCGCGCTGCTCCACGCCGAACCGGTGCTGCTCGTCGATCACCACCAGGCCGAGGTCGGCGAACTGGACGCGCTCCTCGAGCAGCGCGTGCGTCCCGACCACGATGCCCGCCTCCCCGGAGGCCGCCGACGCCAGTGCCGCCCGCCGCGCCGCCGCGCCGAGCGAGCCGGTGAGCAGCGCGATCCGGGTGCCGACCTCGGCGCCGCCCAGCATGCCGGCCTCGGCGAGCGGGCCCATCAGCTCGGTGAGCGTCCGGTAGTGCTGGTGGGCGAGCACCTCGGTGGGCGCGAGCAGCGCGGCCTGGCCGCCGGCGTCGACGACCTGCAGCATCGCGCGCAGCGCGACCACGGTCTTGCCGCTGCCGACCTCGCCCTGCAGCAGGCGGTGCATCGGGTGCCCGACCGACAGGTCCTTGGCGATCTCCTCCCCCGCGGCCAGCTGCCCGTCGGTCAGCTCGAACGGCAACTGCGCGTCGAACCGCTCCAGCACCCCGCCGGTCGTGGCGGGACGCGGCACCGCGGGGTACGCCTCGACGCTCGCCCGCCGCCGGAGCAGCTCCACCTGGAGGATGAACGCCTCCTCGAACCGCAGCCGGTGCCTGGCCAGCTGGACGTCCTCCATGCTCGCCGGCCGGTGGATGGCGTGCAGCGCCCGGCCGAGGTCGGTCAGCCCGCGGCGCTCGCGGATCGACACGGGAATGGGGTCGACCGGCGTGCCGAGCTGGTCGAGCAGCGTGTCGACGCTCTGGGCGATGCGCCAGGTGGCGATCTCGGCCGTCGCCGGGTACACCGGGATGAGCTCGCTGGCGAAGGCCTTCGCCACGGCGTCGGCACGGGCGGCGCTGCCCAGCATGTGGTATTCGGGGTGGGTAAGCTGCCGCGTGCCCCGGTACTCGGTCACCTTGCCGGCGAACAGCCCGTTCCTGCCCTTCTGCAGCTCGCGGGTGCGCCATTCCACCCGGTGCCGCTGCTTGCCGAAGAACGTCAGCCGCAACTCGTCCTTGCCGTCGGTCACCGTGACCTCGAGCATCCAGCCGCCGCGCCTGCGCATCGGCCGCAGGTGCACTCCCGACACCCTGGCGAGCACGGTGACGTGCTCACCCACCCGGAGGGCGTCAAGGTCGGTGAGTTCGCCACGCTGCAGGTACTTGCGCGGGTAGTGCCGCAGCAGGTCGCCGGCCGTGTGCAGGTCGAGGCCCTCCGCCAGCGCCTTGGCGGTGCCCGAGCCCACCAGCCGGCTGAGGGGCTCCCTGAAGTCGAGCACTGCTACTCCACCCCGATCAGCAACGGGTACCGGCCCTGGCCGCCGTCGTAGACGACGATGTCGATCTCCGGGTGCTGGGCGTGCACCACCGCCCGGACGGTGTCGGCGAGCCCGCCGTCCGCCTCGGCACCCGTCACGAGCGTGAGCAGGTCGCCGCCGGCCGGCAGCATGCGCTGCACCACCCCGAGCGCGACACCCACGAGGTTGTCGCCGATGATCGCGAAGTCGCCCTCCACGACGCCCAGGACGTCCCCCGGACGGCACACGCCTGCCGAGGTGACGGCCTCCTTGGCCGCCACGGTCACCGCCCCGTGCCGGGTGTGCCCGGCGGCCGCCGTCATGGCCACGACATCGGAGTCGAACACCCGGCCCGGCTCATGGACCGCGGCCGCCGACAGCCCCTGCACCTGCGCGGTGGTCGGGATCACGGCCGCGCGGATGCCGTGCGAGCGCGCCTCCGCGGCCGCGGCCTCGGCGACCGGGATGCCGTCGCGGTGGTTGGGCAGCAGCACGACCTCCGAGACCGGGCGGCGGCGGATCGCCTCGAGCATCTCCCCGGTCGAGGGCCGGTAGCCGACCGGGGCACGCACGACCACCGCCCCGGCCGACTCGAACAGGTCGGCGAGGCCGTCCCCTGCCGCGAACGCCACCAGCGACCGCCCGGCGGTGTTGGGTGCCGGCGCGGACGGGCCGGCCAGATGGGTGACGCGGATCTGGTGCGGACGGCCGGCCGCGAGGCCCGCCTCGATCGCCGCACCCACGTCGTCGGCGTGCACGTGGATGCTCCACTGCGGTTCGCCACCGCCGATCAGCAGGGAGTCGCCGAGCGGCTCCAGTGCGGCCCGCACGCCGGGGATCCGGTCGGCATCCGCGTCCAGCAGGTACATCACCTCGAAGGCCGGGCCGGAGTACGACGAGCGGGGCTCGACGAGCGCCACTTCGGGCAGGTCGTGGCTCGCGAGCTCCCGGGCACGCGGCAGCGGCCGCCGCCCGGTCAGCACCGTGTCGAATGCGGCGAGCACGACGGTCAGCCCGCGGCCACCGGCGTCCACGACCCAGTCGAAGATCGTCACGTCCGACCCGTCGTGGGGTATGGCGGTCAAGGCCACGCCGTCGAGGCATTGGGCCGCAGCCCAGGTGTCCACGGCCCGGCCGAAGCTGGCCTCCACCGCCGGCCGGTCGATCCCGTCCGCGGTCTCCTCGCCCCAGCTTGTGTCGAAGAGGTAGGTCAGGCCGGCGCCGTCTGCGTCCCTGCGAGGGTCGTCGGGCACCCAGCGGAACTCCTGCTGGAAGAATCGATCGGACGAGCGCACGCCGTCGCGCTGGAAGAAGTCGATCTGCTGGACGAGGTAGTCCATACCCTGCGCCCGCAGCCCGTCGTTGCCGGTCGACAGGATCGACACCCCCCCGTCGCCCTGTGCGACGGGCCCCACCGACAGCGCGACGACGAAGGCGAGGGTGGTCCAGAAGGAACGGAGGACACGTCCCCTGTGCATGGTTCTGGCTCCTTTCTCGGGGGCGACCGGAGAGAAGAACGATGCCAACCAGTCTGGCGACTGACGTCCCCCGTACCATATGCAGCGGGCGGGGGGGTGTCAACTCGGCGCTCGACTCGGCACCTCGGCATGGTGGTCGCCGGGGCCTGCGCCGGGAATCTCTTGCGTCGCCCCCGCGGTTTGGACCGTCGAGTCCGTGTGTTCCCGGCTCCCCGCGCCCTCCGCATATAGAGAGTACGCCGAAGACCCGAAAGCGAGACGGAGAGCCATGCGACGACCAGCCCGCTTGACTGCAGCACTCCTCCTGGCAGCGAGCCTCGGGGCCCTGGCGGGACCCGCCACCGCCCAGGGATTCGGAGGCGAGCCCAAGGCGCGCCTCGAGCTCGTTCCGGACCACACCTCCTACTCCCCGGGCTCGCCGGCCCGCCTCGCCGCGCGGGTGAGCGTGGAGCCCGGCTGGCACCTCAACAGCAACACGCCGAGCTTCGAGTGGCTGATCCCCACGGAGCTGGAGCTCGACCTGCCGGACGGGTGGCCCGAGGCGACGGTCCGCTACCCGGATCACGAGCTCAAGACCTTCGCCTTCGAGGACGAGCCGCTGGCGGTCTACGACGGCGAGGTCGTGATCCTGGCCGACCTGTTCATCCCCGAGACGGTGGCCCAGGACCAGGTCCGGCTCGAGGGCGTCCTCTCCTTCCAGGCCTGCGACGACCGGCAGTGCCTGCCGCCCACGGAGGTCCGCGACACCCTGGACGTGGCCATCGGCGCTCCCGGCGAGCCGGTGGACCCCGAGCTGTTCGAGGAGCCCACGACCGGAGGGGGGACCGCGACGGGCTCCGGCGCGGGGCCTGGCCCCCAAGGGGGCTCAGAAAGGGGCTCCGGAGGGGAAACCGGATCCGGTGCCGGCGGACCGGCCGCTCCCGGGCTCGCCGCCATGCTCCTCCTGGGCGTGCTCGGTGGCCTGATCCTGAATGCCATGCCGTGCGTGCTGCCGGTCCTCTCCCTCAAGGTCTTCGGCCTGGTCAAGAGCGCCGGGGAGGGCAGGGCGGCGGTCACCGGCGGCTCCTTCGCCACCGCCGCCGGCATCCTCCTGTCG
>JBMCTR010000094.1:0-6629 GCA_048622955.1 Actinomycetota bacterium | reverse complement strand
CGCCCGAGGTGTGACGCGGCGAGCCCGGGACGTTGACGTCCACCCAGACCAGCCGGTGGTCCGAGCTGGGGAACGGGAACGTCCCCACGAGCCGGAACAGCGGGTCGTCGCTGAGCGGCCAGAACACGCCGGCGTCGGCGATCCGCAGGCTCTTGCTCGGCAACACGTAGTCGACGCGCAGGTTCCCCGGAGCCGTGTCGGCGAAGTCGGCGGTGTCGAAGCGCGGATCGCCCTCGTGGGTCTCGTTCGCCCCGCCCTGGAGCTCGGACTGCTCGACCGCGCCCTCGCTGTCCGGCGTCACCGAGGTGTTCACCCGCGGATGCTCGAGCAACTGCTGGGCCGCACCCGGGATGCTGTCGCCGTCGAACGGGTCGGAGTTCAGGTCACCGGCGATCACGAACGGATCTCCCGCGGTGAGGCCGCCGCGCCGGCCACTGTCGTCGTAGATGTACCGGGACGTCCGGCCGGGCATCACGTAGTCGGCCCAGAACCCGATCTCGTCGAAGTTGCGCTTGCCGTTGCGGTCCTCCGGCCCGTCGAAGACCGGCGGCGTCGGATGGCTCGCGAGCAGGTGCACGGTGCGGCCGCCGATCTCGACCGGCACGTCCCAGTGGCTCTTCGAGGACAGCCGGAACACCTCGAGCTCCTCCGGCGAGTACCAGTCGGCCGGCTCCGGCGTCGCGGGGTCGTCC
Organism: Actinomycetota bacterium; assembly: GCA_048622955.1. GTDB lineage: Bacteria > Actinomycetota > Actinomycetes > Jiangellales > Jiangellaceae > JBMCTR01. The sequence continues at coordinate 5,937 of JBMCTR010000094.1, read as the reverse complement.
GGCAGCAGCGCGCCCGGCATGTCCTTCCACAGGAACTTCTGGAACGTGCGGATCTCGGACTCGGCGATCGGATAGCGCGAGTAGACGACCATGCCGAACTGCCCGGGGAAGAACCCGAAGCCGAAGGCGTCGTCGGGGCCGCCCACCGAGCCGTCGTTGTTCAGGTCGAACCCGGACGGGACCCCGGTGTTCGACGGAGCCGAGAAGCGGTACGGGTACGAGATCGGCTCCGCCCCGTTCTGCGGCACCGACAGGTAGTTGTCCTGGAACAGTCCGGCGGCCTCGCCGGCGGCGTCGAAGTCGAACTCGTTGATGAGCAGGACGTCGGGGCGCACCCGCTGGATGATCTCCGCGACGGCCTGTGCCTGGGGGTCACCCGGCGTCGACAGGTCACCGACGAGCTCCCCCTCGCTGGACCGGTTGAGCGACGCATTGAAGGTGGCGACCCGCACCGGATCCGGTCCATCCGCTGGATCGTCGGCGAGCGCCGGGCCGGACTGAACGAGCAGGGCGACCGCGGCCACAGCCGTCACCCAGGATGCAAGCCTCTTGGTCACGTCTCCTCCACATCCGCCGGGCCTGCGCGAACCGCGCCGGCGTGCCGACATGTCTGAGATCAGCCTCGCCTCCCGTGTCCGAGGACGCAACCCGGCGCTGCGCGGAACGCGGGATAGCCTGGCCCGCCGGAGGTGCGGCTCATGCGCGGAGTGCTACTGCTCGTCAGGTTCCTGTGCGAGCTGGCGATGCTCGCGGCGTTCGGGTACTGGGGCTTCCGGACCGGCGACGGCGCTGCCGGCCGGGCCCTGCTCGGCATCGGCGCTCCGCTCGTCGTGGCGATCGTCTGGGGAGTGCTCCTGTCGCCGAAGCGCAGGTACGACCTTCCCGTGGTGGCGCGGATCGTCATCGAGCTCGCCCTTTTCGGCGCTGCCGCGGTCGCCCTGGCCGCGGCTGCTCAACCTGCGTTGGCCGTCACACTGGCCGCGGTCGCCGTCGTCCAGCGGGTGGGCCTGTCAGCACTCGGCGAGCATTGACCGCCTGGCTCAGAACCGCCACCGGGTCTCACGTCGCCGGGTGAGCAGTCCGCCGTCTCACCTGTCATTACGGGGCAAGCCGGCCAGCCGCTCCCAGGCGGCTCGGTCGGGCGCGCGGCCGGCAAGCCCGGGGACCGCAGCGTGGAGCCGCTCGCCGGAGCCGTACGGCCGCTCCGCGGCCAGCGCCTCCGCCCATGTCTCGTCGGCCTCGCCCCAGCCCGTCATGACGGCGACCGCGGCACTGTCCGGCAGGCGGTCGTACCACCGCAGGAACAGGGCCGCGCGGCCGGCCGCGGTCGGTGTGCCGACGGCCCTGAACCGCGCCAGCCCGCCGTCCGGGTAGATGTCCACCCGCAACCGGCGCGCCGGGCGCCCAGTGCCCAGCAGGAACCGGTTGACCGAGTCGCGCTGCAGGCGGGTACGCGGCAGCACGACGCTGACCGGCTCGTCCAGCGCTGTCAGCGTTGCCTCGCCGGGGGCGTTGCCGATGAAGCACGTCGTGTCGATCTCGACGCCCTCGACCACTCCCTCCGCAGCCAGGTCCACGACGACCCAGTCGTTGCCGGCGTCCCGGCGGCGGGAGGTCTCCCAGCCCTCCCCCATCACCCGTGCCGGACCGGGAGCCAGCAGGTTGTCCGGCGACGAGTAGAACCGGTTGCTGCAGTCCTCGATCCGTCCGCCGTGCTCCATCGCGGCCAGGTCGAAGGCGCGTCCGGCCACCCACCTCGGGTCGCCGACCGGCTCGCCGTGGACGCGGAGCCGGGCGACGCCGCCGTCCGGGTAGATGCGCAGCCGGACGTGCGTGACCAGCCGGTCATGGTGCACGTCGAACGCGTTCTCGGTGTCCCCCGCCACCGCCGACCGGGGCACGATCTCCTCCCAGTCGACCAGGTCGAACAGCTCCACGCCCGCCGCCGGGCGTGCCAGCGGGTCGACGTACGCGGCCTCGACCGAGCACTCGGGCGGGTAGTTCCCGGTGAACCAGGAGGTGTCGGCGACCACGCCGTGGACGATGCCGGGGACGCCGAGCCGGACGATCACCCAGTCGTGGCCCGGTTGCCGCCGGCGGCGCGTCTCCCACCCGTCCATCAACTGGCCGTGATGGCCGAACGTGTGGGGCTGGTACGCCGGGCCCTCGGCGCGGATCAGGTTCTCCTTCTCGGCGAAGGTCTCGTCGTTGGCCGCGACGGCGCTGCCGCCCCGGGTGCGGACGGCGAGATCGGGAAGGTCACGCCAGCGCATCCGATGTCCTCCTCGCCCAGCAGCACGCCCCTGGCCGCCGGGCCGTTCACCGGCACCCCCCGCAGCCACGTCCCGAGTACGATGCCACGCACCCGGCGGCCGGCGTAAGGAGTGACGGGATGCCGGTGCCGGAGCTGCGCCGGATCGACGGTGAACCACCGGTCCGGGTCGAACGCGACCAGGTCCGCGTCCTTGCCGACGTCGACGGTCCCCTTCGCGGCCAGACCGGCCAGTGACGCCGGGCCGGATGCCATCCAGCGCGCCACGTCCGCCAGCGAGTGGCCCCGACGGGCGGCCTCCGTCCAGACCGCGGACAGCCCGAGTTGGAGCCCGCTGACACCGCCCCACGCCTCGCCGAAGTCGCCGGTGTCGAGGCGCTTGAGCTCGGGCGTGCTCGGCGAGTGGTCGGACACCACGATGTCCAGCCGCCCGTCCGCGAGCCCCTGCCACAGCGACTCCCGGTCGGCCGTGCCGCGGATCGGCGGGCAGCACTTGTACGGCGTGGCACCGTCGGGGATCTTCTCGGCCGCGAAACTCAGGTAGTGCGGGCAGGTCTCCGCCGTCACCCGCACGCCGTCCGCCCGCGCCGCCGCAAGCAGCGGCAGCACGCCGCGGCTGGACACGTGCAGCACGTGCACCCGCGCACCGGTCTGCCTCGCCGCGTGCACCAGCCGCTCGACCGCCGCGTACTCGGCCTCGGGCGGGCGCGAGCGCAGGAAGCTCGCGTACGACCGGCCGCTCGCGGACGGTGCCGCGTCGAGCACTGCGGGATCCTCCGCGTGCACGGCGGCCACCGTCCCGAGCCTCGCCACCTCGGCGAGCAGGTCGTTCAGAGCGTCGCCGGCGAGGTGCGGGAACTCCGGGACGCCGGACGGCGACAGGAACGCCTTGAACCCGGCGACGCCCGCAGCGTGCAGCCCGGCCAGGTCCGCGAGGTTGGACCCGACCGCACCGCCCCAGAACCCGACGTCGACGTGCACCCTGCCCTGCGCCGCCGCCCGCTTGACCTCGAGGTTCTCCACGGTCGTCGTCGGCGGCACGGAGTTCAGCGGCATGTCGAGCAGGGTGGTCACCCCGCCGGCCGCGGCGGCCCGGGTGGCCGTCTCGAAGCCCTCCCACTCCGTGCGGCCGGGCTCGTTGACGTGCACGTGCGTGTCGACGAGGCCGGGCAGCAACGCCGCGTCGCCGAGATCGCGCATGTCGCCGCCACGGGCCTCCCCGTACGGCAGGACCTCCGCGATCCTGCCCCCGTCCACGACGACGTCGGCCGGCCGCTCGCCGCCGGGCAGCACGACCCGCCGCGACCGGAACCCGGTCATCAGTCCGGCACCGCGATGTCCTCGGGCCGCACCGGGATCCGGGTGAGGGCACGGCCGGTCGCCGCCCGCACCGCCGCGACGATCGCCGGGGTCGAGGAGATGGTCGGCGGCTCACCGACCCCGCGCAGCCCGTACGGGGCGTGCGGGTCGGCCAGTTCGAGCACGTCCGCCTGCATCGGCGGCATGTCGAGGATCGTCGGGATCAGGTAGTCGGTGAACGACGGGTTGCTCACCTTCCCGTCCGCGACCTGGATCTCCTCCATCAACGCGAGGCCGAGGCCCTGCGCGGAGCCGCCGTGGATCTGGCCGAGCACGGCGTCGGGGTTCATCGCCTTGCCGACGTCCTGCGCGCACGCCAGCTCGACGACCCTGACCAGCCCGAGCTCCACGTCCACGTCCACCACCGCACGGTGCGCGGCGAACGCGTACTGGACGTGGGCCGTGCCCTGGCCCTGCCCGTCCAGCGGCTCGGTCGGCCGGTGCCGCCACTCGACGGTCTCCTCGACGTACTCGTCCTCCGGCAGGGCGGCCGGGTCGGGCAGCCGGGCGCGCACCTTCTCGCAGGCCGCCTTGACCGCCCCGCCGGTGACGTACGACTGCCGCGACGCCGACGTCGATCCCCCGCTGCCCACCTGCGTGTCGGCCGGCAGGATCGTGACCTGCTCGATCCCGAGCTCGGTACGGACGATCTGCGCGAGCAGCGTGACCAGCCCCTGGCCGACCTCGACGGCGGCGGTGTGGACGCTGGCCACGGGCGTGCTGCCGACCTTCGCCACGCGGACCCGCGCCGTGGAGAAGTCGTCGAAGCCCTCCGAGAAGCAGACGTTCTTGATCCCGATGCCGTACCCGACGCCGCGGACGATGCCCTCGCCGTGGGTGGTGTTCGACACGCCGCCGGGCAGGTCACGCAGATCGTAGTCCTCCCCGTCCGGCCGTTCGGGTGGCAGCGGGGCGTGCTTGACCCGCTTCAGCAGCTCCGCGACCGGCGCCGCCGAATCGACCACCTGCCCGGTCGGCATCGTCGAGCCCTCGCTCATCGCGTTGATGACCCGGAAGTCCACGGGGTCGAGGCCCAGCTTCGCGGCCATCCGGTCCATCTGCGACTCGTAGGCGAACGCCGCCTGCACCGTTCCGAACCCGCGCATCGCGCCGCACGGCGGGTTGTTGGTGTAGACGCCCCAGCAGTCCATGCTGACGTTCGGCACCTCGTACGGGCCGATGCCGAGAGTCGCGGCGTTGGCCACCACGGCCCGGGTGCTGGACAGGTACGCCCCACCGTCCAGGATGATCTCCGCCTTGACGTACACCAGGCGCCCGTCCCGTCCGGCGCCGTGCTCGTAGCGCAGCAGCGCCGGGTGCCGGTGCACGTGCCCGAAGAACGACTCCTCGCGGGAGTAGACCATCTTCACCGGCTTGCCGGTGCGCAGCGCGAGCAGGCAGGCGTGCACCTGCATGGACAGGTCCTCGCGCGCGCCGAAGGCACCGCCGACGCCGGCCAGCGTGAGCCGGACCGACTCCGGCTCCAGCCCGAGGCAGGCCGCGACCTGGTCCCGGTCGACGTGCAACCACTGGGTCGCCACGTAGAGGTCGACGCCGCCGTCCTCGGCGGGCACGGCCAGGCCGGACTCGGGCCCGAGGAACGCCTGGTCCTGCATGCCGACCTGGTACTCGCCGGTGACGACGACCTCCGCGTCCCTGTCCGGGTCGCCGCGGCGGATCGTCAGGTGCCGGGCGACGTTGCCGTCCGGGTGCACCTTCGGGGTGGCCGCCGGGTCGGTCGCCCGGCGGGGGTCGGTCAGCGGCTCGAGCACCTCGTACTCGACGGCGATCCGGGACGCCGCCCTCCGTGCGACCTCGGGGCTGTCGGCCGCCACGATCGCCACCGGCTCGCCGTGGTACCGGGCGGTGCCGTCGCACAGCACCGGCTGGTCGGCGTCCTCCAGGCCGAAGTGCGGCTTGCCCGGGACGTCCTCCTGGGTCAGCACCGCGTACACGCCGGGGGTGGCGAGCGCCGGCCCGATGTCCAGGTGCGTGATGCGGGCGTGCGGGTGCGGGCTGCGCAGCGTCGCCCCCCAGAGCATGTCGTCGGCCCACAGGTCGCTGGAGAACGCGAACTCACCCTTCACCTTGAGGGTGCCGTCCGGGCGCCGGGCGCTGTCGCCCACCCGGTAGTGTCGCGCCGCCCCGGGAGGCGTGGCCGGCGTGGCCGGCATCTCCGGAAGCGCCATCGCTGTCAGCCCGCCCCTCGTTCCGCGGCCAGCCGTACCGCGTCCAGGATCTTCTCGTACCCCGTGCACCGGCACAGGTTGCCCGCGAGGGCCTCGCGGATCTCGGCGTCCGACGGG
>JBMCTR010000093.1:0-6648 GCA_048622955.1 Actinomycetota bacterium | reverse complement strand
CTCAGCCCCCGGACAGCTCCGCGACCAGTTCCTCGGCCGTGCGGCACCGTTCGAGCAGCTCGCCGACGTGTGCCTTTGTTCCGCGCAGCGGTTCGAGCGTCGGAACCCGCTGCAGCGCGTCCCGGCCCGGCAGATCGAAGATCACCGAGTCCCACGAGGCGGCCGCCACGTGCCGCGCGTACTGGGCGAGGCAGCGGCCCCGGAAGTACGCCCGGGTGTCCTCGGGCGGCTCGTTCGTCGCGTGCTCGACGGCCGCGTCGTCGACCAGGCGCTCCATCTTCCCGAGGGAGGCGAGGCGGTGGTAGAGCCCCTTGCGCGGCCGCACGTCCGAGTACTGCAGGTCGACGAGGTGCAGCTTGGGGTGCGACCACTCCAGGCCGTCCCGGTCCCGGTAGGACTCCAGCAGCGCCAGCTTGGACACCCAGTCCAGCTCCCCCGACAGCGCCATCGGGTCGTCCTCCAGCCGGGCGAGCACGGACTCCCAGCGGTCGAGCACGTCGGCGGTGATCGGGTCGACGTCCGGTCCGTACCGGTCCTGGACGAACTTGCGCGCCTGCTCGGCGTACTCGAGCTGCAGCTGCAGCGCGGTCAGCTTCCGGCCGTCCTTCAACGTCACGAGATACCGCAGCGACGGGTCGTGCGAGACCTCGTGCAGCGAGCTGACCGGACGCTCGATCGACAGGTCCACGCCGAGGAAGCCCTCCTCGATCATGGACAGCACCAGGGCGGTCGTGCCGAGCTTCAGGTAGGTGGAGATCTCCGAGAGGTTCGCGTCGCCGACGATCACGTGCAGCCGCCGGTAGCGCTCCGGGTCCGCGTGCGGCTCGTCCCGGGTGTTGATGATCGGCCGCTTGAGCGTCGTCTCGAGCCCGACCTCCACCTCGAAGTAGTCGGCCCGCTGCGAGAGCTGGAAGCCGTCCTTGCTGCCGTCCTGGCCGATGCCGACCCGTCCGGCGCCGCACACGACCTGGCGCGAGACGAAGAACGGGATCAGGTGCCGGACGATGTCGCCGAACGGCGTCGACCGGCTCATCAGGTAGTTCTCGTGGCAGCCGTACGAGGCGCCCTTGTTGTCGACGTTGTTCTTGTACAGCTGGATCGGCGCCGCGCCCGGGCTCATCCCGGCCAGCCGCGCCGCCTCGGCCATCACCCGCTCGCCGGCCTTGTCCCAGATCACCGCGTCCCGCGGGTTGGTCACCTCCGGGGCGGAGTACTCCGGGTGCGCGTGGTCGACGTACAGCCGGGCGCCGTTGGTCAGGATGACGTTGGCCAGCCCGATCTCCTCGTCGGTGAGCTGGGTCGGGTCGGCGGCGTCGCGCGACAGCTCGAACCCCCGCGCGTCGCGCAGCGGGCTCTCCTCCTCGAAGTCCCAGCGCGCACGCCGGGCCCGCGCCGTCGCCGACGCGTACGCGTTGACGATCTGAGACGAGGTCAGCATCGAGTTCGCGGCCGGGTTACCCGGCACCGCGATGCCGTACTCCGTCTCGACGCCGACGATGCGACAAGCGCTCATACCACGAGACTACGTGCCTCGCGGGCCCGCCACATCACAGGTACTGCCCGGTATTCGCCACCGTGTCGATGGACCGGCCGGCCTCCGAGCCCTGCTTGCCGGAGATCAGCGTCCGGATGAACACGATGCGCTCGCCCTTCTTGCCGGAGATGCGCGCCCAGTCGTCCGGGTTCGTCGTGTTCGGCAGGTCCTCGTTCTCCTTGAACTCGTCGGCGCACGCGGCGAGCAGGTGGTGCACCCGCAGCCCCTTCGCGCCGTTGTCCAGGAAGTCCTTGATGGCCATCTTCTTCGCCCGGTCGACGATGTTCTGGATCATCGCGCCGGAGTTGAAGTCCTTGAAGTACAGCACTTCCTTGTCGCCGTTGGCGTAGGTGACCTCGAGGAACCGGTTCTCGTCGATCTCGGCGTACATCTGCTCGACCGCGCGCTGGATCATCTCGTCCACCGTGCGCTGCGCGTCGCCGCCGTTCTCCGCGAGGTCCTCGGGGTGCAGCGGCAGCTTCGGCGTGAGGTACTTCGAGAAGATGTCGCGCGCGGACTCGGCGTCCGGGCGCTCGATCTTTATCTTCACGTCGAGCCGCCCGGGCCGCAGGATGGCCGGGTCGATCATGTCCTCGCGGTTCGACGCCCCGATCACGATGACGTTGTCGAGCGACTCGACGCCGTCGATCTCGGACAGCAACTGCGGGACGATCGTGTTCTCGACGTCCGAGGACACCCCGGAGCCGCGGGTGCGGAACAGCGAGTCCATCTCGTCGAAGAACACGATCACCGGCGTGCCCTCGTTCGCCTTCTCGCGGGCCCGCTGGAACACCAGCCGGATGTGCCGCTCGGTCTCGCCGACGTACTTGTTCAGCAGCTCGGGGCCCTTGATGTTGAGGAAGTACGACTTGGCTTCCTTGCTGTTCGTCTTCTCCGCGACCTCCTTGGCCAGCGAGCTCGCGACCGCCTTGGCGATCAGCGTCTTGCCGCAGCCGGGCGGGCCGTAGAGCAGCACGCCCTTCGGCGGGCGGAGCTCGTGCTCGCGGAACAGGTCGGCATACAGGTACGGGAGCTCGATCGCATCACGGATCTGGTCGATCTGCCGGCCCAGGCCACCGATGTCTGCGTAATCGATGTCGGGAACCTCCTCCAGGATCAGTTCCTCGACCTCGATCTTCGGAATCCGCTCGTAGACGATGCCGGAGCGAGGCTCGAGCAGCAGCGAGTCGCCGGCGCGCATCACCGACCCGCGCAGCGGCTCGGCAATGCGCACGATCCGCTCGTCGTCGGTGTGGCCGATGACGAGCGCCCGCTCGCCGTCGTCCATCAGCTCCTTGAGCATGACGACCTCGCCGACCCGCTCGAACTCCATCGCGCGGACGACGTTCAGCGCCTCGTTGAGCATGACCTCCTGGCCGATCTGGAGGCTTTCCACCTCGACCTCGGGGCTGACGGCCACGCGGAGCTTGCGGCCACCGGTGAACACGTCCACCGTTCCGTCGTCATGGGAGGTCAGGAAGACGCCGAACCCCGCGGGCGGCTGTGCCAGGCGGTCGATCTCCTCCTTGAGCGAGACGATCTGCTCGCGAGCCTCCCGGAGTGTCGTCGCCAGCCGGTCGTTCTGGGCGGTCACGCTGGCGAGTTGCGCCTGGGTCTCTGCGAGCCGCTCCTCCAGGACGCGCGTGCTGCGCGGGCTGTCGGCCAGCCGGCGGCGCAGCGCCGCCACCTCCTCCTCGAGGAAAGACACCTGAGCCGACGTCTCACGCTCCTCGCGCTCGCTGTCGTGGCGCGGGCGCTCGTTCTCGCTCTCGTGAGTCGACACGGTCCTCACCTCCCAATGCATGCCTCTCGCCCTCGACCCTACCCGCGGAGGGTCGCGCTGCCACTCTCATCGGGGAGCCCAGTTCGTGCAGTGGTCCACATCACACCGGGCGGTCGGTCCCCGGCGCCGGCCGCCGCTTGCGGCGCGGTGCGGTGACGCCCGGAGCCAGCCGCCGCGCCGTGGTGAGGAACCCGGTGTGCCCGACCATGCGGTGGTCGGGACGCACTGCCGGGCCCTCGACGTGCCACGTCCGGAGCATCGTCTCCCAGGACCCCGGCTCGGTGAACCCGCCGTGCTCCCGGATCGCCTCCACCGTGCGGGCCAACTGCGTGGTGGTCGCGACGTAGCTGCACAGGACGCCACCCGGCACCAGCGCATCGGCCACGGCAGGGACGCACTCCCAGGGCGCCAGCATGTCGAGGACGACGCGGTCGACCTCCCGTGCGTCCAACTGCTCGACCAGATCGCCGACCGTCAGCCGCCACGCCGGGTGGGTTCCGCCGAAGAACGTCCGCACGTTCTTCGTCGCCACGTCCGCGAACTCCTGCCGGCGCTCGTACGAGTGCACGACGCCGCCGGTGCCGACCGCCCGCAGCAGCGAGAGGGTAAGTGCACCCGAGCCCACTCCGGCCTCGACGACCCGGGCGCCGGGGAAGATGTCGGCCATCGTCACGATCTGGGCGGCGTCCTTCGGGTAGATGACCGCGGCCCCGCGCGGCATGGCCAGCACGTAGTCCGCGAGCAGTGGCCGCAGCGCCAGGAACGGCGTCCCCCCGGAGGAGGTCGCCACCGATCCCTCCGGCTGCCCGATCAGTGCGTCATGGTCCACCGCACCCTGGTGGGTGTGGAACTGCCGGCCCGGCTGCAGCGTGACGGTGTGGCGGCGTCCCTTCGGGTCGGTGAGCTGCACCTGATCACCGGCGTGGAACGGTCCGGTCCGCTCCCGCGCCTCTCGCTCGCTGGGCTCGCTTGTCACGGCAGGCCAGGATAGATCCCCGGACCGGTCAGGACGCGGCGAGCGCCGCGTCGATGTCGGCCGCTGCCAGCACCCCGTAGACGGCGCCCTCGCCGTCGACGACGAGGTACTCCGACGCCGGGTTCGCGCGCAGCGCCGCGACCAGCCCTTCGCCGGCCAGGTCGATGCCCAGCACGAGCCCCGGCTCGATCGACCGGGCAAGCTGGCCCACCGGTATCCAGGGCCGGCGTTCCGCCGGTGTGGCCTGCACCGCTGCCTCGTTGACCAACCCGGTGGGCCGGTTCGACGAGTCCACGACCACGAGCGCCCGCACTCCGGACTCCTGCGCCTGCCGCAGCGCCTCGGTGAGCGGCGTGTCCGGGCCGATCGGCGCCGCCCGGCGCGCGAGGCCGCGCAGGTCGAGAGCGGGAAGGCGCCGCCGAGCCCGCCCGACGGCGAGCGACTGGTTGGCGCCGCTCCACAGCAGCATGGCGATCAGCGCCCCCCAGACGATCGCCAGGATGTCCGGACGGCCGCCGGCCAGCGCGAACGGAAGGAGCAGCACCGCGACGGCCAGCACCTGCCCTGACCGCGCCCCGACGACGGTGCCGGTGTGCTCGCTGCCGGTGAGCCTCCACACCACGGCTCGCAGCATGTGCCCGCCGTCCAGCGGCAGCGCGGGCAGCAGGTTGAACAGCCCGACGATCAGGTTCGCAAGCCACAACTCGAGCAGCAGGAACTCCATGACCGGCTGCTCGACCGGCCGGTACACCAGGTAGACGATCCCCGCGACCGCCAGCGACAGGGCAGGACCCGCAGCCGAGACGAGCAGGTCGCGCCCGGGCGTCGGTGAGTCCCGCTCGATCTCGGTGTGCCCGCCGAGGAAGTGCAGCGTGACGCCCCGCACCGGCAGCCCGAACGCCCGGGCGGTCAGCGCATGGCCGATCTCGTGCAGCAGGACCGACAGGTAGAGCAGCACGGCGAACGCGAACGTCACCGCGTACACGCCGTTGCCGAGGTCCGGGAGCCACCGCTCGGCCAGGGGCGCGAGCCCGATGGTGATGACGGCGGCAACGACGAACCAGGTCGGACTGACGCGGATCGGGATGCCCGCGATCCTCCCCAGGGGCAACTGGCGCCCACCACCGCTTCTCACCTTGCTCAGGCTAGTTGAAGGTACCGGTTGTCGGAGGTGTGCCATAGAGTCGCGGGGCATGAAACCAGCCGCGGACACACCGGCCGCCGATGCGCCGAGCGCCCTGGCGCTGTCCCCGTCGCGCGCGTCGGACTTCATGACCTGCCCGCTGCTGTACCGGTTCCGGACGGTCGACCGGCTGCCCGAGCGGCCGAGCCCCGAGGCGACCCGGGGCACCGTGGTGCACGCCGTGCTGGAACGGCTGTACGACCTCCCGGCGGCCGACCGGACGCCCGAGCGCGCCGTCTCCCTGGTCGCGCCGCAGTGGGAGGAGTTGCTCGCCGCGGAGCCGGAGGTCGCGGAGCTGTTCGAGGGCGACAGCGACGGCTCGGCGCTGCGCGAGTGGCTGGCAAGCGCGGAGGACCTCGTCCACCGCTACTTCTCGCTCGAGGACCCCACCCGCCTCGAGCCCGCCGAGCGCGAGCTGTACGTCGAGACCGTGCTCGACAGCGGGCTGTGCCTGCGCGGCTACGTCGACCGGCTGGACCGCGCTGCGGGCACTGGTGAGCTGCGGGTGGTCGACTACAAGACCGGCAAGGCCCCGCGCGAGGGGTTCGAGCAGCGGGCCATGTTCCAGATGCGGTTCTACGGCCTCGTCCTGTGGCGGCTGCTCGGCCGCGTGCCGCGGCTGCTCCAGCTGGTCTACCTGGGCAGCGGCGAGGTGCTGCGCTACGAGCCCGACGAGGCCGACCTGCGGGCCACCGAGCGCAAGCTGCGGGCCCTGTGGCGGGCCATCGAGCGCGCCGCGGCCACCGGCGACTGGCGGCCGAGCCCGAGCCGGATGTGCGACTGGTGCGACCACAAGCCGCTGTGCCCGGCGTACGGCGGCACGCCTCCCCCGCTGCCGCCGGATGCCGCCCCGGGCGACGGCACCGACGAGGCGCCCTCTCCGCGGACGTCCGTCCCCGACCTGTGACCAATCCACAACGACAGTGGTTGTGGATTGGCACCGGCTAGCCGGCCAGCCGGTCGACGATCGCCCCGTACAGCCCGGGCAGCCGCTCCGCCAGCGGGACGATCCGCCGGCGCACCCGGGGCCGGCTTCCGGCGGCGACCAGCGCCGTGGTCAGCGCCCGGTAGTCCCAGGTGATGCGCCGCCAGCTGCCCTCGTACTGCTCCGGCCGACCCGCCGCGACGGCCGCCACCGCGGCGCGCGCCTGCGCGAGCCCGATCCGCAGCCC
>JBMCTR010000092.1:0-6708 GCA_048622955.1 Actinomycetota bacterium | reverse complement strand
TCAGTCGAACAGCGGCGGCTGCGTCCTGCTGCGCTTGATCTCGTAGAACCCGTCGTAGGAGCCCAGCGTCCGGACGGCGTCCCACAGCCGGCCCGCGTGCTCGCCCTTCGGCGCCGGCGTGAACACGGGCCCGAAGAACGCGTGCCCGTCCACCGCGATGACCGGCGTGCCGACGTCGTCGCCGACCTGGTCCATCGCGGCGTTGTGGCTGGCGCGCAGCGCCTCGTCGAAGTCGTCGCGCTCGCCGTACTCGATGAGCTCAGCGGGCAGGCCGACCTCGTCGAGGGCGCCCGTGACGGCCTCCCGGTAGTCCCGCTGCTTGTCCAGGTGGACGCGCGTGCCAACGGCGTCGTACAGCGGCTTGACGTACTCCGGCCCGTGCAGCGTCGCGGCGGCCGTGATCACCCGGACCGGCAGCCACGCCCGCTGCATCCGCTCGCGGTAGCTGTCGGACAACCCCTCGCGCTCCGCGTTGAGCATGGACAGCGACATCACGTGCCAGGTCACGCCCACCGGCCGGACCTGCTCCACCTCCATCATCCAGCGGGAGGTCAGCCACGCCCACGGGCAGACCGGGTCGAACCAGAAGTCGACGGTCTCGCGGGTCCTGGGGGCAGGCCTCTGCTCGGCGGTCAGCGTCACGGTGCACTCCATCCTGACGTCCCGGTTGTTCTGCCAGCAATCAACGGCGTCACGATGCGCGGCATTCCGCCGGAATCTCTGCCAGGATCGAGCGTATGCCTGGCACGAACCTCACGCGAGACGAGGCCCGCGAGCGCGCCGACCTGGTGCACGTCGACTCCTACCGCGTGGACCTCGACCTCACGACCGGCGAGACCGGCTTCGCCTCGACCACCACCGTCAAGTTCCGGGCCAAGCCCGGGGCCAGCACCTGGCTGGACCTGGTCGCGATCGCGGTGCGCGAGGTCGTCGTCAACGGCGAGAGCCGCGACCCGGAGGCGGTGTACGACGGGGCGCGCGTCGCCCTCGACGACCTCGCCCAGAAGAACGAGGTCACCGTCGTCGCGGACGGCGCCTACAGCCACACCGGCGAGGGCCTGCACCGGTTCGTCGACCCGGTCGACGACGAGGTCTACCTGTACAGCCAGTTCGAGGTGGCCGACGCCCGGCGGGTCTACGCCTGCTTCGACCAGCCCGACCTGAAGGCCACCTTCCAGCTCACCGTGCGCGCGCCCGAGCACTGGCAGGTCGTGTCCAACTCCCCGACGCCGCGGCCGTCCAAGGCGGAGCACGGGGCCCGGCGCTGGAAGTTCGCCACGACCCCGCGGCTGCCGACCTACATCACCGCGCTGGTCGCCGGTCCGTACCACGTCGAGCGCAGCAAGTACGAGGCCGGCGACCGCACGGTGCCGCTGGGGCTGTTCTGCCGGAAGTCGCTGGCCGAGCACCTCGACGCCGACGAGTTGTTCGACGTCACGCGGCGCGGGTTCGCCTTTTTCGAGGACCTGTTCGCGCGGGCCTACCCGTTCAAGAAGTACGACCAGCTGTTCGTCCCGGAGTTCAACGCCGGCGCGATGGAGAACGCGGGGTGCGTCACCCACCACGAGGACTACGCCTTCCGCAGCAGGGTCACCGACGCCGCCTACGAGCGCCGCGCGGAGACCATCCTCCACGAGATGGCGCACATGTGGTTCGGCGACCTCGTGACCATGCGGTGGTGGGACGACCTGTGGCTCAACGAGTCGTTCGCCACGTGGGCGGCGGTGCTGGCGCAGGCGGAGGCCACCCGCTGGAACGAGGCCTGGACGACCTTCGCGGTGTCGGAGAAGCTGTGGGCGCTGCGCCAGGACCAGTTGCCGTCCACCCACCCGGTCTCGGCGGACATCGAGGACCTCGACGCCATCGAGGTGAACTTCGACGGCATCACCTACGCCAAGGGCGCCGGCGTGCTCAAGCAGCTGGTCGCCTGGGTGGGGCGCGAGCCCTTCCTGGAGGGGCTGCGGGCCTACGTCGACAAGCACGCCTGGGGCAACACGACCCTCGCCGACCTGGCGGCCCACCTGGAGCGCACCAGCGGGCGCGACCTGTCGACCTGGAACGAGCAGTGGCTGCAGACCGCCGGAGTCAACACGCTCACACCCCACGTGGACGTCGCCGACGACGGCACCTACACCGCGGTCACCGTCGAGCAGGGCACCGACAAGGAGCACTCGACGCTGCGCTCGCACCGGATCGCGATCGGGCTCTACGACCGGTCCGGCGACCGGCTCGTCCGCCGCGACCGGGTCGAGCTCGACATCACCGGCGAGCGCACCGAGGTCGCGGAGCTCGCCGGCGTTCGGCAGCCCGACCTGCTGCTGCTCAACGACGACGACCTGACCTTCGCCAAGATCCGGCTGGACGAGAGGTCCCGCCGCACCCTCGTCGGCGGGATCGGGGCGCTCGCCGAGTCGCTGCCGCGGGCGCTGTGCTGGACGGCCGCGACCGACATGCTGCGCGACGCCGAGCTGCCGGCGCGGGAGTACATCGAGCTCGTGCTCGGCGGCGTCGAGGCCGAGACCGACATGTCGGTCGTGCAGACGGTGCTGCGGGCCGGCCGGAACGCGATCGACCGGTACGTCCACCCGCCCGACCGGCTGCTGCTCGCGGCACGCTGGGCGAGCGCGCTGCACCGCATGGCGCACGACGCCGCGCCCGGCAGCGACGCCCAGCTGGCGTTCACCAAGGCGTGGGCGTCCTCGGTGGCCAGCGCGGAGCACGTCCACGAGGTGCGCGGCCTGCTCGCCACCAGGGACGGCGGGGACATCCTGCCGGGGCTCACGGTGGACACCGACCTGCGGTGGTCGCTGCTGCACCGGCTGGTCGTCATCGGCGAGGCCGGGGACGGATCGATCGACGCCGAGCTCGAGTGGGACAACACCGCGACGGGCCGGCGGCACGCGGCGTACGCGCGCGCCGCACGTCCCACCACCGAGGCCAAGGAGGCCGCCTGGGAAGCGACCGTCGAGTCGGACAAGCTGCCCAACGCGGTGCTGGCGGCGATGGTGGCCGGGTTCGGCCAGCCGGAGCAGCGCGAGCTTCTCCGGCCGTACGTCCAGCCGTACCTCGACGCCGTGCCCCGGCTCTGGGAGGAGCGGACGCCCGACACCGCCCAGCGGCTCATCGCCGGGCTGTTCCCCCGGGAGCTGCCGGAGACGGAGACGGCCGAGGAGGTCCGCGCCTGGCTGGACGCCAACCCCGACCTGCCCGCCGCGCCGCGGCGGCTCGTCACCGAGGGCCTCGCCGAGATCGAACGCGCCCTGCGCGCCCAAGCCCGCGACCGCGAGGCCGCCGAGCCCGATTGATCACGGGGCGGTCTACCAGACGGGCGGACGTGCGGCGTGCCACGGCCGGGCGGACTCGAGCTGAGCGGCCAGCGACAGCAGCGTCTCGTCGGCGCCGAGGGCCGGAACGCCGAGCATGACGCCCACGGGCAGCGTCGCACCGTCGACCTCGGCGCGGTGCAGCGGAAGGCTCACCGCGGGCCAGCCGGTGAGGTTCCACACGCTGGTCCAGGGCGTGAACTCGGTCTGCGCGCGGAAGTCGGCCGCCGGGTCGCCGTCATCGCGCAGCGACCCCAGCGGCGCCGGAAGGCGGGCCAGCGTCGGCGAGAGGATCACGTCGTACCCCGCCCACTCGACGGCGGCGTCCCTGGTGATCGCCTGGACGGCGGATACCGCCTGCGCGTACTCCAGCCCTGCCACCGACCGGCCCTTGTCCCGCAGCCAGCGGGTGAGCGGGACGAGCGAGTCTTCGGCGTCCGGCGGCACCGGCGCCGTCAGCGCCAGGACCGACCAGAGCGCCTCGAACGACGCCCACCGCTCGGCAGGAAACGGCACTGGCGCCGGCTCGACGTGGTGCCCCAACTCGTCGAGCAGCGACGCCGTCGCGGCGGCCGCGTCGAGGCACGGTTGGTCGACGGACGCATCGGCGGCGACGACCGGCGTGGTCAGCACGCCGACCCGCAGCGGTTCCACCGGACGGTCGCAAGCGTCGAGGAACGTCGTCCGCGGCGGCGGCAGCCGGAACAGGTCGCCGGGCCAGTGCGCAGTGATCACGTCAAGCAGGGCCGCCGTGTCCCGGACGTCGCGCGTCAGCACCCCGCCGATCGCCAGCGCGGCGCCCTCCACCCCGTGCGGCCCGGGGCTCACCCGCCCGCGGCTCGCCTTGAAGCCCACCAGCCCGCACGCGCTGGCCGGTATCCGCAGCGAGCCGCCGCCGTCCGAGCCCTGGGCGGCCGGAACGATGCCGGAGGCTACGGCGGCGGCCGCTCCGCCGCTCGACCCGCCGGCCGACCGGCTCAAATCCCACGGGGTACGGGCCGGCGGGGCGATGTCCGGCTCGGTGTAGCACGGCAGCCCGAACTCCGGCGTGGTCGTCTTGCCCACCATGAGGGTGCCGGCCTCGCGCAGCAGGGTCACGATGCCGTCGTCGACGGTGGGCACGAACCCCTCGATGGCGGCGCTGCCGGCCGACATCGGCACGCCCGCGACCATGGTCAGGTCCTTGATCGGGCACGGGACGCCGAGCAGCGCGCCGTTGCGAGTCGCCGGGCCGGACGACTCCCCGACTCCGGACGGGACGGCCGCCGGCCCTGACAGGTCGCGCAGGGCCCGCTCCGCCTCCTCGGCCTGTCGCCTCGCCAGCTCGGGTGTGAGCGTGACGAAGGCCCCGACGCGGTCGCCGAGACGCTCAGCCCGCTCGAGCGTGTGGTCGGCCACCTCGACGGGGGACACCTCTCGCCGCCGGACGGCGTCCGCCAGCTGCAGCGCGGTCAGCTCATGGATTTCGGCCACCGGAGCCTCAGCCCTGCCAGGCGGCGACCATGCCCGCGGCGCGCCGCTCCAGCTCGGCCCAGTTGCCCGCATCGACCGTCGCGGCGTCCACGAGGGCGCTGCCGATGCCCACGCCGGCCGCGCCGGCGGCCCGGAAGTCCGGGATGTTCGACGCCGTCACGCCGCCGGTCGGCACGACCTTCAGGTCCGGCAGCGGCGCCAGCACCTCGCGGAGGTAGCGCGGCCCCACCGCCGAGGCCGGGAAGAGCTTCACGTAGTCGGCCCCCGACCGGTGGGCGACGTCCAGTTCCGTCGGCGTCAGCCCCGCGCAGATGACCGGGACACCGGCCTCGCGGGCGACGTCCACCACGTCCACCCGCGTCGTCGGCGTCACGAGGTACTCCGCCCCCGCGTCCAGCGCCCGCCGTGCCTCGGCCGGCGTCCGCACCGTCCCCACGCCGACCGCGAGGCCGTCCAGCCCGGCCTCGCGCAGGGCGCCCACGGACGGCAAGGCGCCGTCCGTGGTGAGTGTCACCTCGATCAGCCGGACGCCGCCGGCGTGGACCGCGGAGGCGACGGGCAGCGCCGCTTCGGCGGAGGGTAACCGCACGACCGCGATCACGGGGACGGTCGCCATCGCCGCGCCGAAGGCTTCCTGGGTCTGCACGGTCTCCATCGGGGCCGAGGCTATCCCACTGCCCTGTGGCCGAGCGGCCGCGCCGGACCGGCTCCCGCGGCGCCGCCGGCGTGCCGGCCCGAACCGCTCAGCCGTCCGGCTGCTCGTCGAACAACGCGAGCGACGCGGTGAAGGCGTGCACGAAGTTCCTCCCGCCGACGGGGCCGAGCTCGCCGGCGGCGAAGAAGCCCGCCAGGGGGACGTCCCCGAGCAGCTCTCCGGCCAGGGACGCGTCGTGGTCCGGCTCGCCGAACATGTTCCGGCCCCGCCCGTTGCAGGTGAACAGCAGCGCCCCGGCCGGCCGGCCGTCCTCCAGCGCCGCCGTCAGCGACGCCCGCAGATCCTCGTCCGCGGTCGCGGCGTCCCTGACGTGGAACTGGACGGTGGTCCCGACCTCCACCGGCTCTCCGATCTGGACGGAGCCGGCTTCCTCATCGGCCGCGACGACCGAGCGGACCAGGAAGTCGCCCCGCCCGAGCTCCGTCTTGTACTCGTCGAGCGCAATACCGAGGTGCACACCCGTACTGATCAACTGCTGCTCGTGCGGCGAGAGGCCGGAGACCAGCGACTCCAGCAGCCGCAGCGGCGGCCGGCCGGCAAGCTCGGTGATGACGCCGTCCTGCGCACCGGTCACGGTGTACGGGTCGCCGACCGGACGGCAGCCCTGCGAGACGACCGGCCGTACCGCCACGCCCGGCAGCCGCACGCCGACCGCGCCCGATGTCAGCACCTTGGTGTCGCGGAACAGCGTCGTGCGGGCGCGCCCGCTGGCGAACCCGCCGAGCACAGGCGTGCCCGGCGCGTGCTGGTTGAGATGCGCGAGCAGCACGGACGCGGGGAACGAGTACGGATCGGGCACCAGGAGATGAGTGTCGCTGCCGCGAGGGTCGAACTGGTAGCCGCCGAGGACGTCGCCGGCCGACGTGCGCACGTACTCCATGTGGTACGTCTCGGCCGACCGCGGGAGCTCGGCGAGCCAGACCGCGACGGCCGGTTCCTCGTCGACCTCCCGGCGGCCGGCCACGACCGCCTCCGTGGCGCACCCGACCAGGGACTCCGGCGACGCCGCCTGGTGAACCGCGTCGACCACCCGCTCGGCCCGGCGGGCGTGGTGATGTGAGACCACCAGCACCGCCAGCGTCGCGGGCGCCTCCAGCCGTTCGGCGGCGGTCCGGGCGGCTTCCTCTGCCGCGGCCCGCGGATCCGGTGACGTGGACATGCCCACAGCGCATCGCATGGCACCATCCTGCGTCAGCG
>JBMCTR010000091.1:0-6717 GCA_048622955.1 Actinomycetota bacterium | reverse complement strand
GCGCCCGCCGATGTGATGCCGAGCGCCGCCACCAGAGCCGCCGCGAGGGAGGCAGCGACCGCGCGGAGCACGGCCGCATGTGCCGACGCCCGCCGCCCCAGCGGCGCGGCACGTCGACGCATGGCGCGACCTCCCAGTCCCTCGTGCGATGCAGCCCACACCATACGGCCCGCCGGCTCCTCCGGACCACTTCACCCCCACGGCCCCGGCGACGGCGACCGGGCGCAAGCGCTAGTGCGTCCGGTCCGGCAGTTCGCCGGGCTCGTCCGGCCGGCGGTGCCGTCCGGGACGGGAATGCCGCGGCGCCGCGTCCTGCTGCCGTTCGGTGCCGGCGACGGCCGACCGGTCACCAACCAGCAGCGGAGCGGTGTCAGGGCCGGGGTGACCGTTGGACTCCCCGGGGTGTGCCGCGGGAGGCGCATCACGCTGGCGGTCCGGTTCGGCCGGGATCTCGTCATCGCCGGGCGCGGGCGGAGTGTCATCCTCATCCGGTGCGGGCGGGGTGTCGGCGTCGTCCGGCGCGGTAGCGCGTGCCTGCTCGTGTTCGGTCTTCTCAGTGTCGCGAGCCCGACGGCCCGCCCCTCGGGCAGGAAGGTCCTCGAGCGCGCCGTGCGGCGCGTCAATCCATTCGACGCTGGTCGCCTGCCCGTGGCCGTGCACGGCGAGCAGATCGTCCATCGAGCCCCAGATGCTGGTGGCCGGATGCTCGGAGCACCAGCGCAGCGCGATGTGGCCGTCCGCGAAGGCGACGCCGTGGGCTACCACGCCGACCCCGGACACCCCGGTGTAGTCGACATGGCGGACCAGTGCGAACCGACGTGGCAGCATCGTGGTCACCTGGCGTGGCGATGACACCGCAGATCACACGATCCGATACTGGACGGCAGCCCGGTCATCACGACATCTTCCTGGACCTCGCCCCATGCTGTCACTACTCCACGCCGACTGTGTGCCCAGCCGCAGGTCCATCGGGCCGGCCTGGCTCAACCGGCCTCAGCGGCGACGCGATCATACCGGCGCACCGCATCGTGTCAGCTGCGGGTCGTCGCCGGCCTCGCGTCACCCCACAGGTACCTCGGCCCGGCGCCGAGCTCGGCCGCCCGGTCCCCGGGATTGTAGAGGCTGCACGCCTTCAACGACAGGCATCCGCAGCCGATGCAGTTGTCGAGGTCGTCGCGCAGCCGCTGAAGCTCCGCGATGCGCTGGTCGAGCTTGGAACGCCAACTCGCGGACAGGCGAGCCCAGTCGGAGGCGGTCGGTGTGCGCCGGCTGGGCAACGTGTCCAGCGCCGCGCGGATCTCGTCCAGGCTGAGACCGACCCGCTGGGCCGCACGGATGAAGGCCACCCGCCGCAGCATCGACCGGTCGTACACCCGCTGGCCGCCCGGCGTGCGCTCCGAGGTGAGCAACCCCTTCGACTCGTAGAACCGCAACGCCGACGCCGCCGCCCCGCTGCGCGCGGCCAGCTCTCCGATCATCAGCCGTGCCATCCCGAACCCTCCGGTGAGTTGAACATTACTTCAGGTTAGTGCCCATACCCCGCCGGGTGGTTGACGTCCCCGGCGTAACGTCACAACCTGGCAACAGCTGGCAACCTGGGGCATTCTGCACCCGTTGTCCTGGGTGAGAAGGCGAGCACCGACGGAGGTAGCACCACATGAGCGCCACGCCCGACATGGATCGAATGGTCGTCGACGCCGTGCGCAACGTACGGGACCGCTTCGGCGCGGAGGGCCTTCGCGATCTTGTGAGATTGGCGAACAACGAGTTGCGCCGGACGGAGGAGGCGGCCGAGCAGCTGGCCGCCCCGACCGCGTCCGAGCATCCGGACATCGGAGACACCCAGGCTTGGATGGCGTTCACCGGCGAGGACGAGCGCTAGCTTCCGGAACCCGACGGGCTCCCGTGGCGGGTGCCGCGCCTACACGGTGCGCAGCGTCTCGAGGTACTCCCGTGCCCAGCGGTGCACGTCATGCGTGGTGACGTGTTCACGCAGCTTCCGCATCCTGTCCTCGGACTCGGAGGGGTCGATCCGCATCGCAGCGAGCATCGTCCGCTTGAGCCCGTCGATGTCGTGGGGGTTGACCAGGAACGCGCCGTCGAGCTCGTCCGCGGCGCCGGCGAACTCCGAGAGCACCAGGGTCCCGCGAAGGTCGGTACGGGCGATGACGTACTCCTTGGCCACCAGGTTCATCCCGTCCCGCAGCGGTGTGACCACCATCACATCCGCGGCGCGCAGCAGCGCCACGAGCTCGGGGCGGTCGTACGACGAGTGCAGGTAGTGGACCGCGGGCGTCCCGATGCGGCTGTACTCGCCGTTGATCCGGCCGACGGTCAGCTCGATCTCGTCCCGCAGGATCTGGTAGGCCTCGACACGCTCTCGGCTGGGGGTCGCGACTTGGACGAACACCGCGTCGTCGGGGGTGATCTCGCCGTCGGCCAGCAACTCCCCCCACGCGTGCAGCCGGTGCCGGATCCCCTTGGTGTAGTCGAGCCGGTCCACCCCGAGGAGCACGTGCTCCGGCGAGCCGATCTCCTCGCGGATTTCCGCACTCCGCGCCCGGACGGAGGGGTCCTGGGCGAGCCGTTCGACCTCACCCACCTCGATCGAGATCGGGAAAGCCCGGATCAGCACCTTGCGTCCCTCGTGCTCGACCACGCGGTCGTAGGTGACCGGGGTGTCGGCGAAGCGGGCGCACAGCGCCGCGAAGTTGTCCGCCCCGCCGGCCCGCTGGAAGCCGATCAGGTCGGCGCCGAGCAGGCCCTCGAGGATCTGCCGTCGCCAGGGCAGCTGGGCGAACAGCTCGACCGGCGGGAACGGGATGTGCAGGAAGAAGCCGATCTTCAGATCGGGTCGCAGCTCCCGGAGCATCTGCGGGACGAGTTGCAGCTGGTAGTCCTGGACGAACACGGTCGCCGCCTCGTCAGCGGCACTTGCCGCCGCCTCGGCGAACCGTCGGTTCACGCGGCTGTAGGCGTCCCACCACTCGCGCTGGTACTCGGGCGGAACGATCACGTCGTGGTAGAGGGGCCACAGGGTCTCGTTCGAGAAGCCCTCGTAGTAGCCCCGCACGTCTGGCCCGGACAGCGGTACCGAGATCAGGTCCATGCCCTCGAACGTGAACGCCGGCTGCGGGTCGTCCAGCGAGCCCGTCCACCCGACCCAGGCGCCCTCGTACGCCTGCATGATGGGCGCGAGCGCGGTCACGAGCCCGCCCGGGCTGCGCCGCCAGCCGACGTTGCCGTCCGCGTCGGTCACCCGATCGACGGGAAGCCGGTTGGCCACGACGACAAAGGTGCTCGTTCCGCCCAAACTGTGCCCTCTCCTCGTCTCCGTAACGTTAACCAACGTCTGACGGGTGACGAAGGTAGGTTCAATCATCTCACGGAGGTGGGCGCGCCGGTTCCGGCGATGGCGGAACGGGGCCGCTCGGCCTGTCGCGCCGGAGACCGCCATGGCGGGTCCGTACCATGGTCCCATGGATACCCGTCCTTCCGCTGATCCTGCGGTGCCCACGACAGAGTTCGGCGAACGCGAGCGGGCGATCCTGGACTTCGAGCGGCACTGGTGGCGGCACGCGGGGGCCAAAGAGCAGGCTGTGCGGAACCGGTTCGGGCTGTCCGCGAACCGCTACTACCAGGTCCTCAACGCGCTGATCGACCATCCCGAGGCAATGGCGCACGCTCCCGTCGTCGTCAACCGGCTGCGCAGGCTGCGGTCGGCCCGTCGGCGTGCCCGGACGTCGCCCCGTGGCGTAGTCTCCTGAGGCCGTGACCGAACGTACCCGCTTCGACCGGGCCTGGCCGTCGCTGGTGGCCCTGTTCGGCACGATCGCGGTCGTCCTCGCGCTGCTGTGGGTGTTCGGGGAAGAAGGCTCCCCCGCCAGTGAGGAGGGGGAAACCGTGGCCGAGGGCGAACAGCCGGAGGAGGCCGGAGCGACCGATGAAGGAGGTGCCGACACCGAGGCCGATGACCAGGCCACGGCCACCCCCGAGGCGACGGAACCGGCGTCCGAGCCGGAGACAGCTCCGCCGGAGCTCCGGTCCCCGGTGGGGATCCTCAACGCGACCTCGGTCCCCGGCCTCGCGGCCGAGGCGCAGCAGTTGCTGGAGCAGGGCGGCTGGGAGGTCCCCGCGATCGCGAACTACAGCGGTGAGCTCACCGAGACCACGATCTACTACCCGGACGAGTCGCTGCTGGAGTCGGCGGAGGCGCTGGCCGCCCAGTTCCCGGAGATCGGCGCCGTCGAGCCGACCATCGCGGGCCTCGCCCGCAACCGGCTGGTGCTCATCGTGACCTCGGACTGGGCGGAGACCCACGGCAACGGGGAACAGCCCGCGGAATCCGGGTGAGCGGCGTGAGCGGCAGCTCAGCCTGGTTGCCAGGCCCAGGCCATGGTGGCGCTGAGGGGCTCGTCCGGCGTGACCACGACGGGATCGAGGGTGAGCGCGTCCGGCGGGCCGGTCTGCGGCTCGACGCACACGCCCTCGGCCTGCTCGGTGTACACGACCGCGTACCGGGTGCTTGCGGTGACGTCGAGCCGCAGCACGTCCGGCCACCGCAGCGTGACCGGCCAGCGCACCTCGTCGAAGCAGTCGTCCCACGGCTGGGCGGGTATCGGCACCCGCTCGCCGGACGGTATGCCGTCGGAGTCCCGCAGCAGCATCGCGGAGGCGTCCAGCGTGATCTCGACCGGGCGACCGGCGAGGCGGCGGGGGAACCACGGGTGCCAGCCCGTGGAGGCCGGGAACGGTTCATCCTCGGCGTGCACCTCGAGGCGGAAGTCCGCCCGGCCGTCGCGGAGGGTGATCCGGTGCCGGACGAAGCCTCGCCACGGCCACCCGTCGCCGAACGGGCATTCCAGCACCGCCGAGTCCGCAGCCGACTCGGTCACGTCCCACACGCGGTCCGCGACCGTGCCGTGGATGGCGTGGACGTCCCAGTTCAGGGGCAACTGGTACGCGCGGCCGCCGAAGGCGAACCGTCCGCGCCGGATCCGTCCCGCCCACGGCGCCATCACGAAGCTGCCCCAGTGGAACGGGCTGCCGACGTCCACGTGGGCCAGCAGATCGAGATCACCGAGTGTCAACCGGCTCACCCTGCCGCCGGCGCCGGGATCGATGTGCAGCGCGGCGTCACCCGCCCGTAGCGTGACGCCTCCGTCCACGGCTTCGCCGGTCGAGCTCGCGCGCGGAGCGTTCCGGGCTTCCCGCATTCCTTCCTGGCTCCTCCTCTCCGCCGCCGCGCCGGAAGATCGGCCGCAGCGGGCGATCAGTGTAGCCGCCGTCCAGCAGGCCGGCGCTGGTCTCGAAGATATTGCGCGACGCGAAGTCCCCGGTGCGCACCCACGACCAGCCGCACGCCACCAGGTACAGCGGCACCATGGCCGGCCCGAGGCAGATCGCGTACTGGGTCGCGTGCCGTGACTCGTGCGCCAGCAGCGGGGCGGGCGCGTCAACGGCGCGTATCCGAGAGAACAGGACGACGTTGCCGACCGTGAAGGCCCGCGCCGCGGGGACCGGGAGCCGGTAGCCGTCGCCGAGAACGAGCCCTTCCGGCCCGGGCGTGAAGCATGCGCCGCCTGCCAGTCCGACCAGCAGCCCCAGCGGCGTGGAGAGGTTGACCGCGTTGACGGCAGCGCGCACCCGGTGTGCCGGCTTCACGCCGCACAGTGTGCCAATCCACAACGTCCGACGCTGTGGATTGGCATAGCCGGGGCGAGCCGAATGATGGGACGGCTGTCTCGTCATGCGGACGGAACTGCCGCGGAGGCCGGCCATTCCGTAGAGTCGCGGCCAAGCTCATCGAGAGGGGCAGAGGGATCCGGCCCAGTGAAGCCCCGGCAACCACCGCCGTGACGGCGGCAGGTGCCAAGTCCGGCCCGTCGTGTGCGGGAGAGATGAGGAGGTCGTTATCTCGATGGTCGCAACCCTCGGCCCTGCGTCGCCGGCCGCCACCGACGCTCCTGATCTGGGCTTCGCGAGCCACCTGTCATGCCGCGAATGCGGCGCCACGTCCGAGCTCGGGCCGTACTACGCGTGCTTCGAGTGCTTCGGCCCGCTGGAAGTCGCGTACGAGCACGGCCGCGTGACGCGCGAGCGGATCGAGGCCGGTCCGCTGTCGATCTGGCGGTACAGGGACCTGCTGCCGGTGCCCGCCGGCGTGGCCGACACGCCGAACACCGACCCGGGGTTCACCCGGCTGCGGCGCGCCGACAACCTGGCGCGTGAACTGGGCGTCCGCACCCTGTGGGTCAAGGACGACTCCGGCAACCCCACGCACTCGTTCAAGGACCGGGTCGTCGCGGTCGCCCTGGCCGCCGCCAGGGAACTCGGCTTCACTGTGCTCGCCTGCCCATCCACGGGGAACCTCGCCAACGCGGTGGCGGCTGCCGCGGCGCGCGCCGGCATCCGGGGCTTCGTGTTCGTGCCCGGCGACCTGGAGCAGCCCAAGATCGTCACATCGGCGATCTACGCGCCGACGCTGGTCGCGGTCGAGGGGACGTACGACGACGTCAACCGCCTCGCGTCCGAGTTGGCGGGCGAGCACGAGGACTGGGCGTTCGTCAACGTCAACGTCCGTCCGTACTACGCCGAGGGCTCGAAGACCCTCGGATACGAGGTCGTCGAGCAGCTCGGGTGGCGGCTGCCGTCCCAGGTCGTGATCCCCGTGGCGAGCGGGGCTCAACTGGTCAAGGTCGACAAGGCGTTCCGGGA
>JBMCTR010000090.1:0-6807 GCA_048622955.1 Actinomycetota bacterium | reverse complement strand
TGCTGTACACCCGGCTTCGGAAGTCGCCGTACTTCTGGAAGTCGCGCGAGCACGGCGTCGCGATGTACAGCGTCTACAACCACACGTACCACCCCCGGCACTACGGGGACCCCGTCGACGAGTACTGGTCGCTGCTGAACGGGGTCACGCTCTGGGACGTCGGCGTCGAGCGGCAACTCCAGATCTCCGGGCCGGACGCGTTCGACTTCACGAACATGCTGGTCCCGCGCGACCTCACCAAGTGTGCGGTCGGACAGTGCAAGTACGTGTTCATCACCGCGCCGGACGGCGGCATCATCAACGACCCCGTCCTGCTCCGGGTCGACGAGAACCGGTTCTGGCTCTCGCTCGCCGACAGCGACGTCGGCCTGTGGGCGATGGGCCTCGCGCACTCCGGCGGCTGGAACGTCGACATCCGCGAGGTCGACGTCTCGCCGCTGCAGGTCCAGGGCCCCCGCTCGGTCGACGTCATGATCGACCTGTTCGGGGAGTCCATCCTCGACATGCCGTACTACTTCCTCCGCCCCTACCGGCTCGACGACCTCGAGGTCGTGGTGAGCCGCACCGGCTACACCGCGGAGATCGGGTACGAGATCTACCTGTTCGACGCCGTCCGGAACGCCGGCCGGCTGTGGGACAAGGTCTGGGAGGCCGGCCGCCCGCACGGGCTGCGGCCGATCGGGCCGAGCCACATCCGCCGCATCGAGGCCGGGATGCTCGCCTACGGCTCGGACATCACGCTCGACACCAACCCGCTCGAGGTCGGCTACGACTACAAGTGGATGGTCGACCTCGACCAGGAGGCCGACTTCATCGGCAAGGAGGCGCTGCGCCAGGCCAAGGAGCGCGGCATCTCCCGGCTCATGGTCGGCGTCGAGATGGACGGCGACCCGTTCGGGGCGTACAACGACGGCTCCATGATCGAGCCGTTCCCCGTGCTGTCCGAGTCGGGCGACGCGACAGTCGGCAAGGTGACCAGCGCGTGCTTCTCGCCGCGGCTCGAACGCAACGTCGGCCTGGCCATGCTGGCCATCGACTACACGGCCCTCGGCACCCCGCTCGTCGTCCAGACCCCGGGCGGCGCACGCAGCGGCACGGTGGTCGAGAAGCCGTTCGTCGACCCGAAGAAGAACACGCCCAAGACCGACCTGCGAGGCTGAGCGTTGGGCATCCTCGACGCGCCGCGCTTCGAACTCGTCCCACTGCCCGGCGCGCTCGCCGAGGCGCGCGTGCTGCCGCGGGGCTCCACCGTCACGGTGACCGCGTCGCCGGCTCGCGGCCTCGACGCCACCGTCTCGCTCGCCGAGGCACTCGCCGAGGTGGGGCACCACACGGTGCCCCACCTGTCCGCCAGGCAGATCCAGGACGAGGCCGAACTGGCGATGATCGTGAAGCGGCTCCAGTACGCCGGCGTGACGGAGGTCTTCGTCGTCGGCGGTGACGCCGGGCAACCGGCCGGAGCGTTCCCCGACGGCCTGACGCTGCTCCGGGCGCTGGACGGGCTGCGGACCCCGTTCCAGCGCGTGGGCGTGCCGGCCTACCCCGAGGGGCACCCCGCGATCCCCCGCGAGGTGCTCTGGTCCGACCTGGCGGACAAGCAGCGCTACGCCGACTACGCGGTCACCCAGTTGTGCTTCGACGCGGACGCGATCTGCCGGTTCGCCGCCGAGGCCCGACGCCGGGGCATCGAGACACCGCTGGTCGCCGGGGTGCCCGGTGCCGTGGACACCGGACGGCTGCTGCGGATCAGCCTCAAGGTCGGCGTCGGCGACTCGCTGAAGTTCGTGCGCCGCAACGCCTCGGCGGCGCGCCAGTTGCTCCGCCCGCGCGGTTACCGGCCGGACGGGCTGGTTCGCAAGCTCGCCGCGCGGGTGCGGGACGGCCGGTGCTCCGTCGAGGGGCTGCACATCTACACGTTCAACCAGATCGGCGCCACCGTCGGGTGGCTCCAGGATGCGCGACGCACCCGCCGCCGGTTGGCGGCCTGACCCATGGACCCGGAGGACACCATGGCCATACCGACCGACCTGGAGATCTCCCGCAGCGCGGTGCTCCGGCCGCTGGGCGAGGTGGGCGCCGACCTCGGCATCGGCGAGCACCTGATCGAGCCGTACGGCCGGGCGGCGGCGAAGATCGACCTGTCCGCGGTCTCGGAGCTCGACGACCGGCCGCGGGCCAGGTACGTCGTGGTCTCGGCGATCACACCGACCCCGCTCGGCGAGGGCAAGACCACGACCACCGTCGGCCTCGGGCAGGCGTTCGGCCAGCTGAACAAGAACGCGGTCATCGCGATCCGGCAGCCGTCCATGGGCCCGACGTTCGGCATCAAGGGCGGCGCGGCCGGCGGCGGGCACGCCCAGGTGGCACCCATGGAGGCGCTGAACCTGCACCTCACGGGGGACATGCACGCGGTGACGGCGGCGCACAACCTGCTGGCCGCGATGATCGACAACCACATCTACCAGGGCAACAAGCTCGGCATCGACCCGCACGAGATCACCTGGCGCCGGGTCCTCGACGTGAACGACCGGAACCTGCGGGAGATCGTCACGGGCCTCGGCCGGCGCGCCGACGGCACGCCCCGGCAGACCGGCTTCGACATCACCGCGGCCAGCGAGGTGATGGCCGTTCTCGCACTGGCCACGGATCTCGACGACCTCCGCAGGCGGCTCGGCCGCATCGTCGTGGGGTACGACTACGACGGCGGCGCGGTCACTGCCGAGCAACTGGGCGCGGCGGGCGCGATGTGCGTCATCCTGCGCGAGGCTCTCAAGCCGAACCTGATGCAGACCGTCGAGCAGACCCCCGTGCTGGTGCACTGCGGTCCGTTCGGCAACATCGCGCACGGCAACTCGTCGGTGGTCGCCGACCTGATCGGCATCCGGGCCGGCGACTACCTGATCACGGAGGCCGGCTTCGGCGCCGACATGGGCGCCGAGCGGTTCTTCAACATCAAGTGCCGCACGTCCGGGCTGCGTCCCGACGCCGCCGTCATCGTGGCCACGGTCCGGGCGCTGAAGGCGCACACCGGCAAATACAAGATCACCGCCGGCAAGCCGCTGCCCGACGAGCTGCTGGCGGAGAACCCGGACGACGTCCTCGAGGGCGCCGCCAACCTGCGCAAGCAGATCGCGAACGTCCGCCGGCACGGCGTCACCCCGGTCGTCGCGGTCAACGCCTTCCCGACCGACTACCCGAGCGAGCGGCAGGCGATCCTCGACGTGGCGACCACCGAGGGTGCCCGGGCCGCGGTGTGCACCCACTTCACCGAAGGCGGCAAGGGCGCTGTCGAGCTCGCCGAGGCGGTGGCGGAGGCGTGCGAGGAGCCGGCCGGCTTCCGCTTCCTGTACCCGGACGAGCTGCCGCTGCGGGACAAGATCGAGACCGTCGCCCGGGAGATGTACGGCGCCGACGGGCTCGAGGTCTCCCCCGCGGCCGGCCGGCAGCTCGACGCCTACGAGCGGCTCGGCTTCGGAGACCTGCCGGTCTGCATCGCGAAGACGCATCTGTCGCTGTCGGCCGACCCGGCGCTCAAGGGTGCACCCACCGGCTGGAAGCTGCCCGTCCGCGAGGCTCGCGCGTCCGTCGGCGCCGGGTTCATCTACCCGATCTGCGGGGAGATGCGGACCATGCCCGGGCTGTCGGCCACCCCGGCCGCCGAGCGGATCGACATCGACAGCGCCGGCGAGATCGTCGGGCTTTCGTGACAAGTGAGAGGAGCGCGTCATGACCACTCTGCCGGACCGAGCGGACGTCGTCGTGATCGGCGCAGGCATCGTCGGCAACTCCGTCGCGCACCACCTGGCGGACCTGGGCTGGCGGAATGTCGTGCTGGTCGACAAGGGCCCCCTGCCCGACCCGGGCGGCTCCACGGGGCACGCGTCCAACTTCATCTTCCCGGTCGACCACTCCAAGGAGATCACCGCACTGACGCTGGACTCCATGCGGCAGTACGAGAAGCTCGGAGTGCTGACGACCTGCGGCGGCGTCGAGATCGCCCGTGAGCCCGAACGGGTCGAGGAGCTGCGCCGCCGGATGGCCTCGGCGACCGCGTGGGGCATCCAGTCGGATCTGATCACGGCCGCCCAGGTCAAGGACATGCTCCCGTTCATCAACGCCGACCTGATCCGGGCCGCGTTCTACACGCCGTCGGTGGCGGTCGTCGACCCGCTGCAGGCGGGTGCGCTGATGCGGCAGCGCGCGATCGACCAGGGGGCCCTGACCGTCGCCGCCAACACGGCGGTCACCGGCATCTCGACCGAGCGCGGCCGCGTGACGGGCGTCAGCACGGACAGGGGCCACATTGAGACCCCGTCCGTCGTCGTCGCATGCGGCGTGTGGAGCCCGCGCATCGCCGCCATGGCGGGCGCGCGGATCCCGCTGACGCCGGCCGTCCACCAGATGATCGACGTCGGGCCGATCCCGGAGCTCGCCGCGACCGGTTCGGAGATCGGCTACCCGATCGTCCGCGACATGGACCCGTTCATGTACGAGCGGCAGAACGGCGCCGACCTCGAGATCGGGTCGTACGCCCACCGCCCGATCCTCTACGACTCCGGCGAGATCCCGGGGCTCGGCGAGGCCGCGCTGTCGCCGACCCAGTTGCCGTTCACCCACGAGGACTTCGACCCGCAACTCGAGCAGGCGCTCGAGCTGTTCCCGGACATCCTCGGCCGCGAGGAGGCCGGCGTGCGGCACGCGATCAACGGGCTGCTGTCGCTGACCCCGGACGCCGCACCGGTGCTCGGCGAGACCCCGGAGGTCCGCGGCCTGTGGTCGGCGGCCGCGGTGTGGATCAAGGAAGGTCCGGGCGTCGGCCGGATGATGGCCGAGTGGATGACCGAGGGTGCGCCGGAGATCGACCTGCACGGCGCGGACATCGCCCGGTTCTACCCGCACCAGCGGACCCGGCACCACGTCCGGGCACGGGCCTCGGAGGGCTTCAACAAGACGTACGGCATCGTGCACCCGCGCGAGCAGTGGCTGTCCAACCGGCCGCAGCGGGTCTCGCCGTTCCACGCCCGCGAGCTCGCGCTCGGCGCCGAGTTCTTCGAGACGGGCGGCTGGGAGCGGCCGCAGTGGTACGAGTCGAACCGGCCGCTGCTCGAGGAGTACGACGTCGAGGACCGCCCGCACGAGTGGGACCGCCGCTGGTGGTCGCCGATCACCAACGCCGAGCATTTGGCCATGCGCGACCGGGTCGCCATGATCGACCTCACCGCGTTCGCCCAGTTCGACGTCACCGGTCCCGGCGCGCTCGACTACCTGGAGCGGATGGCGATGGCACGCGTCGACCGGCCGGTCGGGCGGGTCGTCTACACGCCGATCCTGGACGGCGGCGGCGGGTTCCGCAGCGACCTGACCATCGTCCGCATCGACGACGAGCACTTCCGGATCATCACCGGCGGCGCCGACGGCGCCCGCGACCGCAAGTGGTTCACCGACCACCTGCCGGGCGACGGCTCGGTCCACTTCAGCGACATCACCTCCGCCGTGTGCACGGTCGGCGTGTGGGGGCCACGGGCGCGCGACCTGGTCTCGTCGGTCACCGACGACGACGTGTCCCACGAGGGGTTCCCGTTCGGCGGGGCGCTGCCGATCGTCATCGACGGGGTGCCCGTGCTCGCGCTGCGCATCTCGTACGTCGGCGACCTCGGATGGGAGCTGCACGCGCCGTTCGAGCAGGGCCAGCGGCTGTGGGACACGCTGTTCGAGGCCGGGCGCCCGCTGGGCGTCGTGCCCGCCGGCATCGGGGTGTACGGCACCACCGGGCGGCTGGAGAAGGGCTACCGGCTGATGGGCGCCGAGCTCGAGCGCGAGTACGACCCGGTCGAGGCCGGGCTGGCGCTGCGCCGGGTGAAGGACGCCGACTTCATCGGCAAGGACGCCTACGTGGCCGCCCGGGAGGTCGAGCCGGCGGCCATGCTGTGCACGCTGACCGTCGACGACCACGTCAGCGAGGCCGGCATCCGGCGCTACCCGCAGGGCGGGGAGCCGATCCTCACCGCGGACGGCGACCGGATCGTCGACAAGCTGGGCCGGCCGTCCTACGTGACCAGCGCCGGCGCGGGCCCCTCGCTCGGCGTCCACCTGCTGATGGCCTACCTGCCGCCGGACCACGCGGACGAGGGGACCAAGCTCGCCGTGCAGTACATGGGCGAGCGGTACCCGGTCACCGTGGCCCGCAAGGGCCGGACGCCGCTGTTCGACCCGGACGACTCGCGGATGAAGGAGTGACGATCATGGACGTTCTCGTCTGCGTCAAGCGCGTCCCCGGCACCGGGTCGTCGATCACGCTGACCGAGGACGGCCGCGGCATCGACACCCGGCACCTCGGGTTCACCATCGGCCCGCACGAGGAGTGCGCGGTGGAGGAGGCGATCCGGCTCGCGGCCGACCACGGCGGGTCGGTCACCGTGCTCACGGTCGGCCCGCCGGACGCCGACGAGCAGTTGCGCTACACCCTGTCGATGGGCGCCGACGCGGCCGTCCGCGTGGAGCCGGCGGAGGACTCCCCGCTGGACCCGCAGGCCACCGCGGCCGCGATCGTCTCCGCCGTGCGGCACCTCGACCACGATCTCGACCGGCGGTTCGACCTGCTGCTGTTCGGCAACGAGTCCGCGGACGCCGGCCACTACCAGGTCGGCGTCCGGGTCGCGCACGCGCTCGGGCTGCCGATCGTCGGCGGCGTCAAGGGCGTCTCGGTCGATGACGGGCACGTGCGACTGCGGCGGCCCGTCGTGGACGGCGCCGAGGTCTACGAGGCGGCGCTGCCGGCGGCGGCCGCCGTCATGGAAGGGCTCAACC
>JBMCTR010000089.1:0-6824 GCA_048622955.1 Actinomycetota bacterium | reverse complement strand
GCGCGCAACTGCTCGCGGCCCTCCTCGGTGATCTTGTCCGGCCCCCACGGCGGCATCCAGACCCAGTTGATCGTGAAGTCGGACACCAGCCCGTCCAGCGCCATCTGCGCCTGGTCCTCGATCACGTCGGTGAGCGGGCAGGCCGGACTGGTCAGCGTCATGTCGATGGTCGCGGTGTTGCTCTCGTCGACCTCGATCCCGTACACCAAGCCGAGATCGACGACGTTGATGCCCAACTCGGGGTCGACGACGTCGCGCATCGCCTCGGTGACGTCCTCGACGGCGGTCACCTGTGTCATCCCTGTCTCCCCTCTCCGGATCCGTCCTGCGCCCGGGCGGTCGCGTCCTTGAACGCCATCCACGACAGCAGCGCGCACTTCACCCGCGCCGGGTAGCGCGCCACACCGGCGAAGGCGATGCCGTCGCCGAGCACCTGCTCGTCCGGCTCCACCTCGCCGCGGCCCTGCATCAACTCCACGAACGCGTCGTGCGCCTCCAGCGCGTCGGCCACCTTCCGGCCGGAGACCACCTCGTGCAGCACGCTCGCGGACGCCTGGCTGATCGAGCAGCCCTGGCCGTCGTACGACACGTCCTCCACCAGGTCGCCGCGCAGCCGCACCCGCACGGTGATCTCGTCGCCGCACGTGGGGTTGACGTGGTGCGCCTCGGCGTCGTACGGGTCCCGCAGGCCCCGGCCCACCGGGCTCTTGTAGTGATCCAGGATGATCTCCTGGTAGAGCGAATCCGTGCTCACTTAGAAGATCCTCTTCACCCGCTCCAGACCGTCGACCAGCGCGTCGATCTCACCGTTCGTCGTGTACACATAGAACGACGCACGGGTCGTCGCCGGAATTCCGTACCGCACGCACACCGGCCGTGCGCAGTGGTGGCCGACGCGGACGGCGACCCCCTGCTCGTCGAGCACCTGGCCGACGTCGTGCGGGTGGATGCCGTCGAGGGTGAACGAGATCGTGCCGCCCCTGTCGTCGGTCTCGTCCGGCCCGATGATCCGGACGCCGTCCACCTCGGCCAGCCGGCTCAGCGCGTACGCCGTCAGCGCTTCCTCGTGCTCGCGGACGGCCGCCATGCCGAGGCCCGTGAGGTAGTCAACGGCCGCGCCGAGCCCCACCGCCTGGGCGATCGGGGGCGTGCCGGCCTCGAACTTGTGCGGGACCGGGGCGTACGTCGAGCCCGCCATGTCCACGGTCTCGATCATCTCTCCGCCGCCGAGGAACGGCGGCAGCGCGTCCAGCACCTCGCGGCGGCCCCACAGCACGCCGATACCGGTCGGCCCGCACATCTTGTGCCCGGTGAACGCCAGCAGGTCCACGCCGAGGTCGGCCACGTCGACCCGCCGGTGCGGGACCGACTGCGCCGCGTCCACCACGACCAGCGCTCCGACCTCGCGAGCCCGGGCGGCGATCGCCGGCACCGGGTTGAGCGTGCCGAGGATGTTCGACTGGTGCACCACCGAGACGACCTTCGTGCGCTCGGTCACGAGGTCGTCCAGCCCCGACACGTCCAGCCGCCCGTCGTCGGTGATGCCGAACCACCGCAGCGTCGCGCCCGTTCGCTGACAGGCGAGTTGCCAGGGAACGATGTTGGAGTGGTGCTCCATCTCGCTGATGACGACCTCGTCGCCCGGCCCGAGCCGGTAGCGGGGGTCGTCCGCCAGGCCGCTGGCGAGCGTGTTCGCGACCAGGTTGAGCCCCTCGGAGGCGTTCTTGGTGAAGACCACCTCGTCGCGGGACGGTGCCCCGATGAACGCCGCCACCTTGTCGCGGGCGCCCTCGTAGGCGGCGGTCGACTCCTCGCCGAGTTGGTGCACCGCGCGCGCCACGTTGGCGTTGTGCCGCGAATAGTGCGCGTCGAGCGCCTCCAGCACTCCGCGGGGCTTCTGCGACGTGTTCGCCGAGTCGAGGTAGACCAGCGGGCGGTCGCCGGCCAGCCGGCGCTCGAGGATCGGGAACTCCTTGCGGACCCGATCGACGTCGAGCGCCGCGGGACTGCTCGGTCCGGGCACTCCGGTCACCTCCTCGTCGGCGTGTCGAACGGCACTTGCATGATCGGCGGGTGGGGTCAGGCGGGTGCCTGCGTGTAGCTGGCGTAGCCCTCGCTGTCGAGCTTCTCCGCAAGCTCCGGGCCGCCCTCCTCGGCGACCCTGCCCTGCACGAAGACGTGCACGAAGTCCGGGGTGATGTGGCGCAGGATCCGGGTGTAGTGGGTGATCAGGAGGATCCCCTTGTCACCGCGCTCGGCGAAGCGGTTCACCCCCTGGGACACGACCCGCAGCGCGTCGATGTCCAGGCCGGAGTCCGTCTCGTCCAGGATCGCGAACTTCGGGTCGAGCAACTCCAACTGCAGGATCTCGTGGCGCTTCTTCTCGCCGCCGGAGAAGCCGGTGTTGAGGTCGCGCTCGGCGAAGGCGTCGTCCATCGCCAGGTGCTCCATGGCGGACTTGACGTCCTTGACCCAGGTGCGCAGCTTCGGCGCCTCGCCGTCGACCGCCGTCTTGGCCGACCGCAGGAAGTTCGACACCGAGACGCCCGGGACCTCGACCGGGTACTGCATGGCCAGGAACAGGCCGGCGCGGGCGCGCTCGTCGACCGTCATGCCCAGCACGTCCTCGCCGTCCAGGGTGACGGTGCCGGAGGTGACGGTGTACTTCGGGTGCCCCGCGATCGCGTAGGCCAGCGTCGACTTGCCGGAGCCGTTCGGGCCCATGATCGCGTGGATCTGGCCGGACTGCACGGCGAGGTTGACGCCGTGCAGGATCTCGACCGGTCCGGTCTCGGTCTCGACCGACACGTGCAGGTCGCGGATGTCCAGAGTGCTCATGTGTCGTGGTGCCTCATTCGTCGTCGGTGCTCGTCATGGTCGTCACTCGTGCCAATCCACAAGGCCCGACGTTGTGGATTGGCACATCGGCTGGTGCGGGCCGGGCCGGTCACCTCGTCACGCCCCGCTCTTCTCCAGTTCGTTCTCCACGCTGTCGACCAGCCGCTCGGTGAGCTCCGGCACGTCGATCTTGCCGATCAGCGACGTGAAGAAGCCGCGGACCACGAGCCGCCGCGCCTGGTCGGCCGGGATGCCCCGCGAGCGCAGGTAGAACAGCTGCTCGTCGTCGAACCGGCCGGTGGCGCTGGCGTGCCCGGCGCCTTCGATCTCGCCGGTCTCGATCTCCAGGTTCGGGACGGAGTCCGCCCGGGCGCCGTCGGTGAGCACCAGGTTGCGGTTGAGCTCGAAGGTCGAGATCCCGATCGCCTCCGGGCGGATCAGCACGTCCCCGATCCACACCGCGTGGGCCTTCTCGCCCTGCAGCGCACCCTTGTACTCCACGTTGCTCCGGCCCTGCGGCGTGTTGTGGTCCACGAACAGCCGGTTCTCGATGTGCTGGCGGGAGTCGACGAAGTACATGCCGAGCAGATCGACCTCGCCGCCGGGGCCGTCGTAGCGCAGGGACGTGCCGTTGCGGACGAGGTCACCGCCGAACGTCACCATGACGTGCTTGACGGTCGCGTCCTTGCCGACGAGCACGTGGTGGTGCGACAGCTGCACGGCGTCGTCGTCCCAGTCCTGCAAGCCGACGACCACGAGCTTGGCGCCCTCCCCGGCGACGATCTCGACGTTGTCGACGAAGGCCGCCGACCCCTGGTGCTCGATGACCACCACGGCCTGGCTGTACGGCTCGGCGGTGATGACCAGGTGCCCGGCCGCCGCCTTCTCCGCGGACAGCCCGCGCACGTGGACGAACGACGGCCGCTCGGCGACGGCCTCGGCGGGCACGGTCAGGCTGAGCACCTTGTCGGCCGCGGCCCACGCCCGGGCGCTCGGCCGGTCCATCGGCACGTACCCGGAGGAGCCGCGCCGGGAGTCCTGCACGTCCACGGTCTCGACGCGCACGACCGGGTCGGCGTCGACGGAGACCTCGTAGTCGTGCCCGTCGAGCGGCGTCTCGTCGTGCAGGCCACGCAGCCGGGCCATCGGCGTGAAGCGCCAGTCCTCCTCGCGGCCACGCGGCACCGCGTGCGCCTGCGGGTCGAACGAGGCGAACTTGTGCAGCGAGCTCCCGCCGTGCCCGTTCGTCGCGGGCACCGCGCCGTGGGAGTGCTCGGCCAGGCCGTGCTGCGCCTTCATCTGCTCCTCTTCTGGGTGTTGTCCGGTGAGCGTGGTCATCGCGGCGTCAGCCCACCGCGCCTTCCATCTGCAGCTCGATCAGCCGGTTCAGCTCGAGCGCGTACTCCATCGGAAGCTCGCGCGCGATCGGCTCCACGAAGCCGCGGACGATCATCGCCATCGCCTCGTCCTCGTTGAGCCCGCGGCTCATCAGGTAGAACAGCTGGTCCTCGCTCACCTTCGAGACGGTGGCCTCGTGGCCCATCGACACGTCGTCGTTGCGGACGTCGACGTACGGGTACGTGTCCGACCGCGAGATGGTGTCGACCAGCAGCGCGTCGCACTTGACCGTGCTCGCACTGTGCTGCGCGCGCGGCATGACCTGGACCAGGCCGCGGTACGAGGTGCGGCCGCCGCCGCGCGCGACCGACTTCGACACGATCGTCGACGACGTGTTCGGCGCCATGTGCACCATCTTGGCGCCGGCGTCCTGGTGCTGGTCCTCGCCGGCGAATGCCACCGACAGCGTCTCGCCCTTGGCGTGCTCGCCCATCAGGTAGATCGACGGGTACTTCATCGTCACCTTGGACCCGATGTTGCCGTCGATCCACTCCATGGTTGCGCCCTCGGCGGCGGTGGCCCGCTTGGTCACCAGGTTGTACACGTTGTTCGACCAGTTCTGGATGGTCGTGTACCGCGCCCGGGCGCCCTTCTTCACCACGATCTCGACGACGGCGCTGTGCAGCGAGTCGGTCGAGTAGATCGGCGCGGTGCAGCCCTCGACGTAGTGCACGTACGCGTCCTCGTCCACGACGATCAGCGTCCGCTCGAACTGGCCCATGTTCTCGGTGTTGATCCGGAAATAGGCCTGCAGCGGAATGTCCACGTGCACGCCCTTCGGCACGTAGATGAAGCTCCCGCCGGACCATACCGCCGTGTTCAGCGCGGAGAACTTGTTGTCGCCGGCGGGAATCACCGACCCGAAGTACTCGCGGAAGATCTCGGGGTGCTCGCGCAGCCCGGTGTCGGTGTCGAGGAAGATCACGCCCTGCGACTCGAGATCCTCGCGGATCTTGTGGTAGACGACCTCGCTCTCGTACTGCGCCGCGACGCCGGCGATCAGCCGCTGCTTCTCGGCCTCCGGGATGCCGAGCCTGTCGTAGGTGTTCTTGATGTCGGACGGGAGCTCGTCCCAGCTCGTGGCCTGCTGCTCGGTCGACCGGACGAAGTACTTGATGTTGTCGAAGTTGATGTCGGACAGGTCGGCGCCCCACGTCGGGATCGGCTTCTTCTGGAACAGCCGCAGCCCCTTCAGGCGCGCCTCGAGCATCCACTCCGGCTCGCCCTTGCGCGCGGAGATCTCGCGGACGACGTCCTCGTCCACGCCGCGCTTGGCCGCCGCGCCGGCGACGTCGGGGTCGGCCCAGCCGTACTGGTACCGGCCGAGGCCTTCCAGCTCCGGGTGAGCGGTGGTCGTCATCTATGTGATCCTCTCCCTGCGAGCGATCGTGTTGTCGGTCGTGTCACGGCCCTGGGCGTCGCCGCCCTCGGTCGGACCGCGTGGGATGTGCGTCGTACAGACGCCGTCGCCGTGGGCGATCGTCGCCAGCCGCTGCACGTGGGTGCCCAGCAGCCGCCCGAACGCCTCGGTCTCGGCCTCGCACAGCTGCGGGAACTGCTCGGCGACGTGCGCCACCGGGCAGTGGTGCTGGCAGAGCTGCTCACCGGGGACGACCGGCGCATCCTCCGCCGACGCAGCGTACCCGTCGGCGGAGAGCACCCGCGCCAGCGCCGTGGCCCGCTCCGCCGGCGGGGCGGACTCGACCATCGGCCGGTACCGCTCCTCCAGCGAGGCCACCCGCTGCCTGGCGAAGTCCGCCACGGCCTTCTCGCCGCCGGTCCGGACCAGGAACTGGAGCGCGCCCACGGCGAGATCGTCGTACGCCTGCTCGAAGGCGTTGCGACCTGCGTCGGTGAGCGCGAAGACCTTGGCCGGACGGCCGCGCCCCCGGTGACCGTGGACGTACGGCTGCCGCGCCTCGATCATGCCATCGGCCAGCAGCGTGTCCAGGTGCCGCCGGACGGCCGCGGGCGTGAGGCCCAACCGCTCGGCGAGCGCCGCAGCTGTGGATGGTCCGTTCTCAAGGATCGACCGCGCGACCCGCTTGCGGGTGCCGGCGTGCGGGTCGATGACGTCCCAGGGCGCACCCCGGTCCGGCTCCACGTCCCACACGTTTTTCACAACGCCATCGTGTCGTATTTCAGTCCCACTCTGCAAGCTCACCACCTGCGGGCGGTTCCTTTCCCCGTTGGTGACGGGCGCCGCCGGCCGCCGTGCAACACTGCATGTCGTGGGTTCCGCCTCCGCCGTGCACGTCGAGTCGCTGGTCAAGCGGTACGCAGACACCGCAGCCGTGGACGGGCTGAGCTTCGCCGTCGAGTCGGGAACCGTCACGGCGCTGCTCGGGCCGAACGGCGCCGGCAAGACCACGACCGTCGAGTGCTGTGAGGGCTTCCTGCGGCCCGATGCCGGCCGGGTCCGGGTCCTGGGCCGTGACCCGTGGCGGGACGGCCGGACGCTGCGGCCGCGGGTCGGTGTCATGCTGCAGGAGGGCGGCGGGCTGTACCCGGCCGCCAGGCCGCCCGAACTGCTCTCCCACCTGGGCAGGCTGCACCAGCACCCGCTCGACGTCGGCGGCCTGCTGGAC
>JBMCTR010000088.1:0-6830 GCA_048622955.1 Actinomycetota bacterium | reverse complement strand
TGGATGACCTGAATGAACATGTCGCCCCCTCAGATTGGATGTCGTCCGACGCTACTGCGTCCATCCGACAGTGCGGGCCTCGGTTGTCGATATCGGTGCGGGCCGATCGTCGATAGGGTCAAACCCCTCCGGACGGGCAGGTGGTCTCGACGGCGTACGACGAAGGCCTGGCGACCCGAATCCGCGACCTCGTCGGCGGGGAGCACGGTCTGGTCGAGAAGCGGATGTTCGGCGGCCTGGCCATGCTGCTGGACGGGAACATGGCCCTCGGCGTGCACGGCGAGAGCCTCATCGTGCGCGCCGAGCCCGACGAGTACGAGGTCTTCCTTGCCGAGCCCGGCGCCCGGCCGTTCGACATCACCGGCCGGCCGATGAAGGGCTGGCTCTTCGTCGACCCCGAGGGATGCGCCGAGGACGCGGACCTGCGCCGCTGGGTCGACCGCGGAATCAGCTACGCGCGCAGCCTGCCGCCAAAGTAGATCACCGCACTGCGAAGACGCCCTCGGGGTCGAAGACCGGGCGGCCGCCGACGAGCGTGAACGCGGGTGAGAGCGTGGGCAGGTCGTCGAGGTCGACCGTGAGCGGATCCTGCCGGAAGGCCACGAGGTCGGCCGAGTACCCCGGCTCCAGGCGTCCGCGCACGTGCCCCTCGTCCAGCAGCCGCCACCCGGCCTCGGTGTAGAGCGAGAACGCCGTCCGCCGGTCGACCGCGTGCTCCGGTCCCTGGATCCCCGCCACCTTCGTCCCCCTCGTCACGAAGCCCCAGATCGCGAGCAGCGGGTCGTACGGCGTGACGTTGCTGTCCGAGCCGCCGGCCACCAGCGCGCCGTCGGACAGCCATTCCGCCACCGGCATGACATCGGCGGTGCGCTCCGGGCCCCAGTGGGTGAGCATGTTGCCGGCCAGCGCGTACAGCAGCGGGTGCTGCACGGTGATCCGCACGCCGGCGGCGACGGCGCGCTTGCGCACCGCCGCACCCGCCATGAACGCGTGCTCGATGGTAAGCGCGCCCGGCGGCAGCGGGCCCAGCCGGCGCTGGACGCTCTCGTAGACCTCCAGCACCAGTTCGACGGTGCGGTCGCCGACGGCGTGGGTGCCCACCCGCCACCCCGCCCGAACAGCCGCCTCGACCATCGCCTCCAGGCCGTCCCGGTCGTAGAAGGCGTGGCCGTGGTAGCCGGGCTGGTTGGTGTACGGCTCGCGGAGCCAGCCGCCCTCGACGCCGCCGTCCCCGAAGATCTTCACCCCCGTGGCGCGCAGCCGCTCGTCGCCGTCGCCGGGCCGCACCTCGAGCGAGCGCAACAGCTCGACGTTCTCGTCCGCGCCGTTGCCGGCGGGCAGCATGAACAGCGGGCGGGCCCGCACCGACAGCCGGCCCTCGCCGTGAAGCCACCGGTACGTGTCCCAGTCGGACGCCGTGATGCCCGGGTCCCGCACCGCCGTGAGCCCGCGGGAGTTGTACTCGGCGCACGTCCGCGCCAGGTGCTCGAGGCCGGTGGCGGCGTCGTCCTCCGGAAGCATCGCCGTGATCGGCGCCATCGCGGGGAACTCGATGAGCGGGCCGGACGGACGGCCGTCCGCGTCCCGGACGACCGTCCCGCCGGGCGGGTCCTCGCGGCTGTCCGCGATGCCGGAGATCCGCAGCGCCATGGAGTTGGCGGTCGCGACGTGCCCTCCCCGCTTCACCAGGATCGGATGCTCCGCGGACGCGCCGTCCAGCTCCCGCGCCGTCGGCAGGCGGCGCTCGCGGATCGTCGACTCGTGCCAGTTCCGGGCGGCGAGCACCCACTCGCCCGGTGGGGTTGCGGCCGCCCGGGCCCGCAGCAGGCCGACGATGTCGTCGACGGTCGTGGCGGCCGAGATGTCCACGTTCGGCAGGTCCGCGCTCGTCCACAGCAGATGGTTGTGGCTGTCGAAGAACCCGGGCAGCAGGACGAGTTCCGGGTCGTCGACCACGGTCGCGTCGCGGGACAGCACGCCGGAGATCTCCTCGAGCGAGGTGCCGGTCGCGATGATCTCGCCGTCGCCGATCGCGACCGCACGGGCCGGCCCGGCGTCCGCTCCGAAGGTGTGCGCCGCGCCTGCGGCGATCGCGAGGTCCGCGGTCCGGTTCGTGGCATGCTCCATGGACGGTCATGCTGACGGCCGCGACGTCGCGCGGCAATACCCCACGGCGCTCACCCGGCGGTAGTGGCAAAGGTCACCGGCCGGTCTCGGTTTGTGTCGCTCCATTGACGCTGACAACGCGGGCGCGATAGGAGTGCGTGGGATTGCGCTGTTTGTCGCCTTGGAGGACTTTCCATGTATCCGAGCACTACCCGCCGTCGCGCGGTCCTGGCGTTGGCGATCGCCGCCGTGACGCTGAGCGGTTGCGGAGAAGGCAGCCTCGGCGGCACCGAGGCCTCCGCTGAAGGCCCGGTGGACATCGGTCTGTTGGTCCCGCAGTCCGGCGTGTACAACGCGCTGGGGGACGACATGAAGGCCGGCTTCGAGGTCTACCTCGAGCAGAACGACGGGATGCTCGGCGGCCGGGAGGTCAATGTGATCCTCGCCGACGAGGGCGAGACCGCCGACTCGGGCAGGGCCGCGGCCGAGAAGCTGGTCAAGCAGGACGAGGTGCTGGCCGTCACCGGCGTGGTGAGCTCGGCGGTGATGAACGCGGTCAGCGACCTGTTCGAAGGCGACGGCGTCCCGCTTGTCGGGTCGAACGCGTCCCCGATCACGCTGACGGACGCGGAGTACATCTGGCGTACCTCGTACCTCAACGACGAGCCGGGCAAGGCGCTCGGCGCCTACGTCGCGGAGAACGTCGACGGCTCGGTGTACCTGCTCGCCGCCGACTACCAGGCCGGCCAGGACGAGGTCGCGGGCTTCAAGGAGACGTTCCTGGAGGCCGGCGGCGAGATCGCGGACGAGGTCTACACGCCGTTCCCGACCACCACCAACTTCCAGCCGTTCCTGGCCGACCTCGAAAGCTCTGACGCCGAGGCACTGTTCACGTTCTACGCCGGCGGTGCGGCGATCGACTTCGTCAAGCAGTTCGACCAGTTCGGGCTCTCGGAGTCCGTGACGCACTACTCCGCGGGGTTCCTCACCGAGGGCGGCGTCCTGGACGCGCAGGGCGAGGCCGCCGTCGGGACGTTCACGTCCATGAACTACTCGGCCGACCTCGAGAACGAGGTCAACCAGCAGTTCGTCGAGGACTACCAGGCCAAGACGGAGGCGCTCCCGACCACGTACGCGATGGCCTCGTACGACGCCGCCCAGGTGCTCGACAAGGCGATCGAGGCGGCCGGCGACGACCTGACCCGCGAGACGTTGAAGCAGGCCATCGACGAGGTCGGCGTGATCGACAGCCCGCGGGGCGAGTGGGAGTTCAACGACATCGGCACCCCGCACCAGACGTGGTACCTGCGCGAGGTCCAGCAGGTCGACGGCGGGCTGGCCAACGTCGTGGCGGACGAGCTCGGAGAGTTCGGCTGACGGATGTGACGGCCGCCGAGAAGAAGCCGCCGGATGCTGGGCTGGCTTGACGCGAACTTCATCAGCATGGTCGACGGCGTGGCCTACGGCCTGCTGCTGTTCACGCTGGCCGTGGGGCTGTCCCTCATCTTCGGGATGATGGACGTGCTCAACCTGGCGCACGGGTTGCTGTACCTGTTCGGTGCCTACGCCGCGTACCTGTTCTCCGGCGGCGGCTGGTCCGGCTTCCTGCTCGCGATCGTCGTCGGGCTGGCGCTCGGGGTCGTCGGCGGTGCCGGGCTGGCGGTGATGACGCAGCCGCTGGCCGACCGCGGGCACCTCGACCAGGCGCTGCTCACGCTCGGGGTGGCCTTCGTCGTCGCCGACCTGCTGTTCGCTTACTTCCCCAACGAGATCGTCCCGACCTCGGCACCCGGAGCCCTGCAGGAGAGCACGTCGCTGCTCGGGCACTCGTACCCGCTCTACCGGCTCGTGTTCATCGGGATCGCTGCGGTGCTCGCGGCCCTGGTGTACCTGCTGTTCGAGCGCTCGCACCTCGGCGCGCTCGTCCGGGCGACCGTCGCCGACCGCGCGATGGTGCAGGCGATGGGCGTCGACACGAGGAAGGTCATGCTTGGCGTCTTCGCGTTCGGCGCCGCGCTCGCCACCGTCGGCGGTGTGCTGGGCGCTCCGATCATCGCGCCCGGGCCGGGCGTCGACGAGACGGTGCTCGTGCTCTCGCTCGTCGTCGTCGTGGTCGGCGGCCTGGGGTCCGTCCGCGGTGCCCTGCTCGGCGCGCTGCTGATCGGCCAGGTGCAGACGCTCGGCGTGGCGCTGGCGCAGAGCTACGCGCCGTTCCTGCTGTTCGGTGCCATGCTGGTGGTGCTCGCGGTGCGACCGGCCGGCCTGGCCTCCCTGAAGGTCCGCACATGAACCGGCAACGGGTCGTCGCGGTCGCCGTATTCGCGGTCCTCGTCGTCCTGCCGTGGGTGGTGGGCGCCTACACCATCTCGACGGCGTCGCGCATCCTGATCTTCGGGTTGCTGGCGATCAGCGTCAACCTGCTCACCGGCCTCACCGGGCTGCCGGTGCTCGGCCAGGCCGCCTACTTCGGGGTCGGCGCGTACACCGCGGCGATCGTCGCGACGACGTGGACGGCGGTCGGGCCGGT
Source organism: Actinomycetota bacterium (assembly GCA_048622955.1). GTDB lineage: Bacteria > Actinomycetota > Actinomycetes > Jiangellales > Jiangellaceae > JBMCTR01. The sequence goes on along the minus strand of JBMCTR010000088.1, from coordinate 2,197 downwards.
CCAGCTCGCTCTCGCCATCGTGGCCAGTGTGCTCGCCGCCGCGGTCACCGGCGTTGTGGCCGTGCGTGCCCGGGGCATCACCTTCATCATGATCACCCTGGCGATCGGCGAGATCGGGTTCACCGCGGCGGGCAGGCTGGATTGGCTGACCGGCGGCACCGACGGGTACTCGGGCGTACCCCCCGTCGTGCCCGTCCCCGGCATGGACGGGCTTCGGCTGGACGGGCTCATCTACTACTACGTGCTGGCGTTCTTCCTCCTGTTCTACGCCCTGGTCGCCGTCCTCGTGCGTTCGCCGTTCGGCCTGACGCTCCAGGGCATCAGGGACAACGAGGCGCGGTTGCGCGCCGTGGGGTACGGCACCACGCGGTACGCGCTGGCCGCCTACTGCATCGCCGGGGGCCTGGCCGGTGCCGCGGGCTCGCTGTGGACCTCGATGCACCGCTTCGTGTCGCCCGGGGACATCGGCTTCCAGGTCTCGGCGCTGGCGCTGCTCGCGGTGATCATCGGCGGGCTCGGGTCGATGTGGGGCAGCGTCCTCGGCGCGGCGCTCGTCGTCCTGACCAGGGACTACATCGGCGGCATGACGCCGGGTCACGGCACGCTGCTGCTCGGCGTGATGTTCATCCTGGCCGTCTACCTGCTGCCGCGGGGAATCGCCGGCATCCGCCGGGTTCGCGCACGGGCGCGGGAGGCGGCAGCATGACCGAACGTCACGACCCGCCTGCGCTGGAGCTGCGCTCCGTGTCCCGGTACTTCGGCTCGCTTCGGGCGGTGGACGACGTGAGCCTGTCGGTGTCGCCTGGCGCGAGGCACGCGGTGATCGGGCCGAACGGTGCGGGCAAGTCGACGCTCTTCGCGCTCGTCGCCGGCACGCGCCCGCCGACCAGCGGACGGATCCTGGTGGACGGCGACGACGTCACCGCGGTGCCCGAGCACAAGCGTGTTGCCCGCGGGATCGTCCGGACGTTCCAGAACTCCTCGTTGTTCCTGCCGTTGACAGCGCGCGAGAACGTCCTGCTGGCACTGCAACGGCACGCCGGGATCTCGTGGTCGATGCTGCGGCCGCTGCGCCGGCGGTCCGACCTGCTCGACCAGGCGGACGACCTGCTGAACCAGGTGTACCTGCGAGACCGTGCCGCAGTCCCTGCCGGTGCCCTCTCGCACGGCGAACGCCGGCAACTCGAGGTCGCCGTGGCACTGGCCTGCCGGCCCCGGCTGCTGCTGTTCGACGAGCCGGCTGCGGGCATGTCGGCCGCCGACACGGCGAAGTTCTCGGAGTTGGTGCAACAGCTTCCGGCCGAGATGACCGTCCTGCTCGTGGAGCACGACCTCGACGTGGTGTTCGACGTGGCGGAGACCGTAACCGTGCTGCACCTCGGCCGCGTGCTGCTCACCGGGTCGCCCGAGCAGGTGCGGGCCTCGCACCAGGTGCAGAGCGCCTACCTGGGATCAGAGGACACGACCGACATCTTCCCCGGAGCCGACCATGCGTGACGTGCTGAAGATCACGGGGCTGCGGTCGGGGTACGAGGGGTCGACCGTCCTGCACGGGGTCGACCTGACGGTCCACGAGCAGGAGGTCGTCGCCCTGCTCGGCCGCAACGGGGTCGGCAAGTCGACCCTCGTCTCGACCGTCATGGGACTGCTGCGGCCCTACGCCGGGAGCGTCGTCTACGAGGGGACCGAGTACGCCGGTGCGCGCCCGGACGTCATCGCGCGGGCGGGCGTCGCCCTCGTGCCGCAGGGCCGGCGGATCTTCGCCCCGCTGACAGTGGCCGAGCACCTGGCGGTCGCCGCACGCGGTGGCCGGCGGGAAGCGGGGGAGTGGACGAGGGACGGCATCCTCGACCTGCTCCCGCAGCTCGCCGAGCGGCTCGGCCACCGCGGCGACCAGTTGTCCGGCGGCGAGGCGCAGATGCTGGCGATCGCCCGGGCGCTGCTCCAGGGTCCGCGGCTGCTGCTGCTCGACGAGCCGAGCGACGGCCTGGCGCCGGCGATCGTCTCCCAGGTCGCGGAGGTCGTCCGCCACGTCTGCGGGACCGGGATGTCGGTGCTGCTCGTGGAACAGGACCTGCGGCTCGCCTTCGACGTGTCGCACCGGGTGGCCGTCATGCAGAAGGGGCGCATCGTGCTGGACACGACCACGGACGACTTCCGCTCCGACGCCGACCGCGCCCGCTCCCTGCTCGGCGTC
>JBMCTR010000087.1:0-6838 GCA_048622955.1 Actinomycetota bacterium | reverse complement strand
GTCAGGCCATCGCCTGCTGCAGCCGCTCGTCCAGGGCGTCCAGGAACTCCTCCGTGTTGAGCCATCCCTGGTCACCGCCGACCAGCAGAGCGAGGTCCTTGGTCATCTTCCCGCTCTCCACGGTCTCGATGCAGACCCGCTCCAGCGCTTCGGCGAACCCGACGACCTCGGGCGTCCCGTCCAGCTTGCCGCGGTGCGCGAGGCCGCGCGTCCAGGCGAAGATGGACGCGATCGGGTTGGTGGACGTCGCCTTGCCCTGCTGGTGCTGGCGGAAGTGCCGGGTGACCGTGCCGTGCGCCGCCTCGGCCTCGACCTTGCCGTCCGGTGTCATCAGCACCGACGTCATCAGGCCCAGGGAGCCGAAGCCCTGCGCCACCGTGTCGGACTGCACGTCCCCGTCGTAGTTCTTGCACGCCCAGACGTAACCGCCCTCCCACTTCAGCGCGGCCGCCACCATGTCGTCGATCAACCGGTGCTCGTAGGTCAGGCCCGCGGCCTCGAAGTCCGCCTTGAACTCGTTCTCGTAGACCTCCTCGAACAGGTCCTTGAACCGCCCGTCGTAGGCCTTGAGGATGGTGTTCTTGGTGGACATGTAGACGGGGTAGCCGCGCCCGAGCCCGTACTGGAACGACGCGCGGGCGAAGTCGCGGATCGAGTCGTCGTAGTTGTACATCCCCAGCGCGACACCGCCGGACAGGAAGCTGGCGACCTCCCTCTCGAGCGGCTCCCCACCGTCGTGCGGCGTGTAGGTGATCGTCACCGTCCCGGGGCCGGGCACGACGAAGTCGGTGGCCCGGTACTGGTCGCCGTGGGCGTGGCGGCCGATGACGATCGGCTTGGTCCAGCCGGGGACCAGCCGGGGGATGTTCGAGATGACGATCGGCTCGCGGAAGATCACGCCCCCGAGGATGTTCCGGATGGTGCCGTTCGGCGAGCGCCACATCTGCTTGAGGCCGAACTCCTCCACGCGGGCCTCGTCGGGAGTGATCGTCGCGCACTTGACCCCGACGCCGTGCTCGGCGATCGCGTTGGCGGCTTCGACCGTGACCTGGTCTCCCGTGGCGTCCCTGTGCTGGATGGACAGGTCGAAGTACCGCAGGTCGACGTCCAGGTACGGGTGGATCAACCGGTCCTTGATGGACGCCCAGATGATCCGCGTCATCTCGTCGCCGTCGAGTTCCACGACCGGCCCGGCTACCTTGATCTTCGCCATGACTGTGGATGACTCCTCGGGTTCAGCCTGATTCTCTCGACGTCAAGGTACCCCGGTGACGGTCGATCACGTTCGGCAGGGTTGCCCTCACTTCACCAGGTCTGCGGGCCTGCCGCGGCAGCGCCACCCCTGCCGAACGTGATCGAACCACGGGCGGGTCAGATCAGGCCGAGGGCCTTGACGGCGTCCCGCTCCTCGAGCAACTCCGCGACCGACGCGTCGATCCGCTGCCTGGAGAAGGCGTTCACGTCCAGCCCCGGCACGATCTCGAACCGGCCGCCGCGCGACACCACCGGGAACGAGGACATCAGGCCCTCCGGCACGCCGTAGGACCCGTCCGACACGACCGCGGCCGACGTCCAGTCGCCCTCCGGCGTCCCGTCCACCCAGTCCCGGACGTGGTCGAGCACGGCGTTGGCGGCCGACGCGGCGCTCGACGCCCCTCGTGCCTCGATGATCGCGGCGCCGCGCTTGGCCACCGTGGGGATGAACTCCCCGGCCAGCCAGGTCTCGTCCACCCGGTCGGCGACGGGCCGGCCGTCCACCTCGGCGTGGAAGACGTCCGGATACTGCGTGGCGGAGTGGTTGCCCCAGACGGCCAGCTTCGAGATCCGGTCCACGCCCACCGACAGCTTCTTCGCCAGTTGCGAGACCGCCCGGTTGTGATCCAGCCGGGTCATGGCGTTGAACCGCTCGGCGGGGACGTCGGGCGCGTGCGCCTTCGCGATCAGCGCGTTCGTGTTCGCCGGATTGCCGACGACCAGCACCCGGACGTCGGACGCCGCGCCCGCGTTGATCGCCGCGCCCTGCGGGCCGAAGATGCCGCCGTTGGCCTCCAGCAGGTCGCCGCGCTCCATCCCCTTCGTCCGCGGCCGCGCACCGACGAGCAGGGCGACGTTCGTCCCGTCGAACGCCCGGGTGGCGTCGTCGGTGACGTCCACACCGGCCAGCAGCGGGAACGCGCAGTCGTCGAGCTCCATCGCGATGCCCTCCGCCGCCTGGACCGCCGGCGGTATCTCCAGCAGAGTCAGCCGCACCGGCACGTCCGGCCCCAGCAGCTGACCGGACCCGATCCGGAACAGCAACTGGTAACCGATCTGCCCGGCGGCTCCGGTGACCGTGACGTTGACAGCGGCCATGATCCTTCTCCTCGCCTACGGCTTCGCTACCCGGCGATGCTATGTGGACCCCAGCAGCCACCGCACGACGAGGTCGGCCTGCCAGTCGTGAATCAGGGCGAGCGCCGCCAGCAGGCCACCGACCCCGAGGAACAGCAGCAGCGTGACGTCGACCCAGCGGGAGCGCGACCGCAGCAACCCGGCCCACTCGACCGGAAGGACCGCACGCAACGCCGCGGCCAGGCAGATCGCACCGGACAGCACCACCGCGCCGCGCCGGTAGTCGGCGTCCGCGAGCATCAGTCCGATGCCGGCCCCCACACCGGCGAGCACGAGCACCATCGGCCACTGCCGGACGACCAACGGCAGTCGCGGCCGCGTGCCCGCCGTCGCCCCGGCTACGCCGCTCTCCTGGTCAACGCTCCGCAATGGGGATCCACCGCTGGTTCCGTGGGCCGGTGTACTCGCTGCCCGGGCGGATCAGCCGGTTGTCCTCCTGCTGCTCGATCACGTGGGCGGTCCAGCCGCTCATCCGCGAGACGGCGAAGACCGGCGTGAACAGGTCGTGCGGTATCCCGAGCGCGTGGTAGACGCTGGCGGCGAAGAAGTCGACGTTGGGGTACAGCCCCTTCATGTCGAAGACGACCTTCTCCATCCGCCGCGACATCTCGTAGTAGAGGGGCTCGCCGGTGAGCTGGCCGAGCTCCTCGCTCAGCCGCCGCAGATGAGTCGCGCGCGGGTCCTCGGTCTTGTAGACGCGGTGCCCGAACCCCATCAGCTTGCGGCCGGCGTCCAGCTCGGCCCGGACGTACGGCTCCACACCGTCCACGCCGCTGTCGATCGAGACGAGGGTGCGCATGACCGCCTCGTTGGCGCCGCCGTGCAGCGGCCCGCGCAGGGCTCCCATCGCGCCGGTGATCGCCGAGTGCATGTCGGACATCGTCGCCGCGATCACCCTGGCGGTGAACGTCGACGCGTTCATGGTGTGGTCGGCGTGCAGCACCAGGCACTCGTCGAAGATCTCGGCGGCACGGTCGCTCGGCCGCTCGCCGGTGATCTGCAGCAGGAAGTTTCCCGCGAGGCCAAGCTGCGGGTCCGTATCGGGGACCGTTGCGCCGCGGCGCGCCGCCTCGTACCCGGCCACGAGGACTGGCAACTGCGCGACCAGCCGACCGGCCTTCCGGCGGTTCGCTTGGACGGACGTCTCCTCGGCGTCCGGATCGTCCACCGACAGCGCCGAGACCAGGGTGCGCAGCGCTTCCATCGGGGTCCCGCTCGTCGCCACGTACGGCAGCAGCGACTCGGCGGTGTCGCCGAGATCACGCCCGGCGACGAGCTCGGAGGTCAGCTCGGCGAGCTGCGCTTCGGTGGGCAGGCTGCCCCGCTGGAGCAGATGGACGCACTCCTCGAAGGAGATCCGGCCGGCGATGTCGTGGATGTCGTAGCCGCGGTAGAACAGCTGACCCGCGGCCCCGTCGATGTCGGAGATCGCCGTCGATGCGGCGACAACGTCGGCCAGGCCGCGAGGCGACGTTTCTGCCATGCCAGGGACCTCCTCGTCCGACATCCTCGTGGTTGCGGGCAACCTTACCGAGCGCTGCGCCCCTCGGCGGCCTCCACCACGTTGGTCAGCAGCATCGCCCGTGTCATGGGCCCGACACCCCCAGGCACCGGCGCCAGGAAGCCCGCGACGTCGCGCACGTCGGGCGCCACGTCGCCGGCCAGCTTCGCCCGGCCGGACGGTGCCGTCCCGACCCGGGTGATGCCCACGTCGACGACCGCCGCGCCCGGCTTGACCATATCCTTGGTGACCAGCCCGGGCTTGCCGGCGGCCGCCACCACGATGTCGGCGCGGCGCACGTGCTGGGAAAGGTCGACCGTCCCCGTGTGGCACAGCGTGACGGTGGCGTTCTCGCTGCGCCGGGTGAGCAGCAGCCCGAGCGGCCGGCCCACGGTGACACCCCGCCCGACCACCGTCACCTCCGCCCCGGCGATCGGGATGTCGTACCGCTGCAGCAACTCCACGATCCCGCGTGGCGTGCACGGCAGCGGCGCGGGGCTCATCATGACGAGGCGGCCGAGGTTGACCGGATGCAGCCCGTCGGCGTCCTTGGCCGGATCCACCGCCTCCAGCACCGGCTGCTCGTCCAGGCCCGCCGGCAGCGGCAACTGGACGAGGAACCCCGTGCACGCCGGGTCGGCGTTCAACTCCGCCACCGCCGCTTCCACCTCGGCCTGGCCGGCGGTCGCCGGCAGGTCGCGGCGGATGGACTCGATGCCGACCTCCGCGCAGTCGCGGTGCTTGCCCGCCACGTACGCCTGCGAGCCCGGATCGTCGCCGACGAGCACCGTGCCCAGGCCCGGTACGGTCCCGCGCGACCGCAGGGCTTCGACCCGCTCGGTCAGCTCCGCCTTGATCGAATCGGCCGTGGCCTTGCCGTCGAGGATGGTGACGCCCACGATCACAGTCTGTCATGCGCAACCCGCTCGGCTCCGGGACGGTCGGCTCGTCGTCACCGGCCCGCGGTCTCAGGTCCGCACCGTCCTCTCCTCCACCTCCTCACTCAGCGTGCGCACGCCCTTCCGGTGCCACAGCCAGCCGCCAACCAGGAGCAGCGCTCCCGACACCAGGAACCCGATGTCCCATTCGACCGGGGCGCCGAGATCGTCGCGGACGTGGTGAACCTCCAGGATGTGGTGGTCGACCACACCCTCGACCAGGTTAAAGACGCCCCATCCGGCGAGCAGCAGACCGAGGTGGAAGCTCCAGGGCGGGCCCAGCCGGCCCCGGCGCCATTCCGCGAACGTCGTGACCACGCCGGCGAACACGAAGATCCACATCCCGACGTGGAACAGGCCGTCGGCGACCGTGTTCGCCTCCAGGCCGGCCAGCGTCGTCGCCGGCCAGCGGTCCACCGACGTGACCATGTGATGCCACTGGAACACCTGGTGCAGCACGATGCCGTCGACGAAACCGCCCAGCCCGAGGCCGAGCAGCAGCCCGGGCGCCCTCGACGGCGTGCGGAGAGCCCGGCTGCGGCCCCTGTTCCAGGTCACGCGCGTTGGGATGCCCGTCGGTGACCGCCGTAAACGGCGGCCGCCGGTCGGCCGGTGTCCGGAGATCACCGGCCGCGTCGCGGCCGTCCCGCCCGCACCATGCCCGGGTACGCGGGCATCACCATCGAGCTCGAGCGATCGGTGGACGACGACCCGGTCGCGGCATGGGCCGAGGCGCGCGACACGATGCAGAAGCTGCTCGAGGATCCCGAGCGTGCCGAGGCCGAGTACGACGGCTACTTCGGGCGGACGAGCGTCGAGCGGACGGTGGACGGTTTCCTCGGCTTCGACCTCCTGATCCACGGGTGGGACATCGCGCGGGCCACCGGGCAGGACGAGACGCTGCCGCTCGACGAGGTCCGCCGGGTGTACGACGACGCCCAGCGACTCGGCGACAACCTTCGGCAGGGCGGGGTTTGCGGGCCGCCGGTCGACGTGCCCGATGACGCGCCCCTTCAGGACCGGCTGCTCGGATTCCTCGGCCGCACGCCGTGAGCACCCCATTCCCGCCGATCATGCAAGTGCCGTTCGACACGCCGGACGCGTCCGGCGTGTCGAACGGCACTTGTATGATCGGCGGGGAGTAGCAGACTGGACTCGTGCCGGACGCGGTGCGGGTCGCGAGCGATTCCCTGGTCGGGCGGGATGCGGAGCTCCGCTCGACGTTCGGATCGCTGCGCAACCTTTCCGAGGGGCACCCCAGGGTGGTCCTGGTGGGCGGCCCGGCGGGCATCGGCAAGTCCCGGTTCGCGGCGGCCGTATCCAGCCTGCTGCGCGACGGCGGAACGCGGGTGATGACCGGCGCCTGCCTCGACCTGGCGGCCGGGGCACCGCCGTACTCCGCGCTCATCGCCGCGTTCCGCAGCGCCGACCCGCCGGCGGTCGACGTGCTCGACGCGTTGACCGGCGAGGCGCACGTGCGCCGGTCACGGCTGTTCGAACTGCTGCGACGCACGATGGCGGCGCTGGCCCGGCGGCGCCCGACCGTGCTCGTCGTCGAGGACCTGCACTGGTCGGACCGGATCACCAGGGACGCCCTGCTCTACCTGGTCTCGATGGCCAGGGAAGGGCGCTGGGCGCTCCTGGCCACATACCGCGACGACGAGCTCCGCGCCCGGCCGGCGGTCCTCGACCTGCTCGACGCGGTGCAACAGCACACGCTGGCACACGTCACCCTCGACCCGCTGGAGCCGGCCGATGTCGCCGCCCAGGTCGCCGGCATCACGGGCCGCGGCGTCCCCCCGGCACACGCGGCGGCGATCCACCGGCGCACCGGCGGCATCCCGCTGCTCGTCGAGGAGGTCGTCGCCGCGGAGGCGGGCGGCACGACCGGTGTCCCGAGCCATCTGCGCGACCTCTTCCTCGCCAGGATGCGACGCCTCGGGACGCGGGTCGCGGAGGCCGTCGAGGTGGTGTCCGTCGTGGGGGACGGCTGCACGGAGCAGCTGGT
>JBMCTR010000086.1:0-6857 GCA_048622955.1 Actinomycetota bacterium | reverse complement strand
GCCCGGGGGCCAGCGCTGCGGCGTAGGTGTCGAGCTCGCGCCGGGCGCCCGCGTCGCCGGCCAACGCCCGGTTGATGGTGGTCGCGGCGGCCTCGCCGGCCTCGGTGCGCTCGGCCCCCGTGTAGCTCAGCGTCTGCTCGCTCAGCTGCGGCCATCCGAGCTCGGGTAGCCAGCCGATCTCGCCCGCGGCGCCGTCCGCTCCGCGGTAGAGCCGGCCGTCGATGAGCACGCCGGCCTTGCTCCGGCGGCCGGTGAGCACCCACACCATGCTGTCGACATCGCGCGCGGCGCCGCACCAGCGCTCGGCGACGGCGGACAGGTTGGTGTCGTTCTCGATCTGCACCGGCCCGGGCAGACCGTCGGCAAGCTCGTCGGCGAGGGAGAACTCCGACCACTCCGGGATGACGTGGCACAGCGACACGTACGCCGAGCCCTCCACGATCCCGGGGGTCCCGGCGGTGGTGGCCCACACCTTGTCCGGCTCGACCCCCGCCTGCGAGCGGGCGTCGGCGGCGGCCCGCAGCGCGGCGGCGACCCGCTGCGAGCGGCCGGCCGTCCGGGGGACACCGGACTCGCTGCGGGCGCGGACGGTTCCGCGCAGGTCCGCGAGCAGCGCTGACACCGTGTGCACGCCGATGTCCATGCCGAGGACGTAGCCGGCCTCGGCGCGGAACTGGAAGCTGCGCGCGGGCCGGCCGACCGAGCGGTCCTCCGGGCTCGGCGGCAGTTCCACCGCGAGGCCGTCGCTGACGAGGCGCTCCACGGCGGCTTCGGCCGTCTTCCGTGCCAGGCCGGTGGCATCGACGATCTTGGTGAGCGTCATCGGCTCGCCGTCGTGCAGTGCCCGCAGTGTCGCCACCGCGTTGATCTCCCGCAGCAGCGCCGGATCGGCGCCGCGGCGCGGCCTCTGGCTCACCCTGGTACCTCCCTGCGTCCTTGCACGATAGATGATCGCAGCCGCCCTTCCTTGACAAATATTTTAGGTAGTACCAATAATAAATGTCGCCATGGGCAGTGTGGGACGACCAGTGACGATCGCCGTCGTGGGTGCGGGCAACCGGGGAGCGACGTACGCGCGGCACGCCGTCGCCGACGGCGGGGCGACGGTGGTCGCCGTGGCGGAGCCGAACCGGACGCGGCGGGAGGCGTTCGGCCGCGAGCACAGCATCCCCGCGGACAGGCTCTTCGGCGGATGGGAGGACCTGGCGGCGGTCCCGTGGCTCGCCGACGCGGTGGTGATCGCGACCCAGGACGCCATGCACGTGGAGCCCACGGTCGCGATGGCAGGGCTCGGCTACCAGATCCTGCTGGAGAAGCCCATGGCCGCCGCCGAGGACGGGGCCCGAAAGATCGTCGAGGCGGCGCGGTCGGCGGGTGTGCTGCTCGCGGTGTGCCACGTGCTCCGGTACGCGCCGTACACCATGTCACTGCGCCGGCTGATCGACCGGGGCGCGGTCGGCGACATCGTGTCGGTCGAGCACCTCGAGCCGGTCGGCTGGTGGCACCAGGCGCACTCGTACGTGCGGGGCAGTTGGCAGCGCGAGGCCGAGTCCTCGCCGATGCTGCTCGCCAAGTCCGTGCACGACCTCGACTGGCTCAGCCACATCGTCGGCCGTCCCGCACGCCGGGTGTCGTCGTTCGGCGGGCTGTACCACTTCCGGCCGGAGCAGCGGCCGGCCGGCGCCGGCGAGACGTGCCTCGACTGCGCGGTGGAGCCGGACTGCCCGTACTCGGCGCGACGGCTCTACCTGTCGTGCCTGGGGGACCCCGACCTGGAGGAGTGGCCGCTGTCGGCGGTGACCGACTCCCGGACGCCGGAGGGGGTGCTGGAGGCGTTGCGCACCGGCCCGTACGGCCGGTGCGTGTACGCCTCGGACAACGATGTGGTGGACCACCAGGTCGTGTCGGTCGAGTACGACCGGGGCGTGACGGCGTCGTTCACGATGACGGCGTTCACTCCGATGATGTTCCGCCACACGCGGATCTTCGGAACCCACGGATACCTCGAGTGCGACGGCAAGAAGATCACCGGGTTGGACTTCCGGACCCAGGAGAAGTACGTGATCAACACCGATGCCGGCGCGGGCCGCCACGGGGGCGGCGACCGGGGCCTGGTGCAGGCCTTCGTCCGCGCGGTGGCAGGCGGTGGCGCCCGCAGCGGCCTGGCTCCTCCGGAGGAGAGCCTCGCCGCCCACCAACTCGTCTGGGCGGCCGAGCGCGCCCGCCACACCGGCACTGTCGTCTCGGTCGACGGCGCGGAAGACCCCAGGACCGACGAAGAGCACTGATTTGGAGTTGTGATGGCTGGGAACAAACCGACAACGAATCGCATCCGCGTTCCCGCGGTCGCCGCCGTGGTGGCGATCGCCGCAGCGGGGTGTTCGGGAGGCACGCCGGAGGCCGAGGCCGGCGGCGAGCTGGTGTGGCCCGTGCCCGCGCCCCAGGAGGGCAACTCGCAGGCCACCGTCGACCGGTGGAACGAGCAGAACCCGGACACGCCGGTCCGCCTCGAGCTGCTGCCGGAGGCCGCGGACGAGCAGCGCCAGCAGCTGTCCCTGGAGCTCGACGCCGAAGGGTCGGGGTTCGACGTCCTCGGCATGGACGTGATCTGGACCGGTGAGTTCGCCGAGAACGGCTGGATCGAGCCGCTCGGCGACCTGCGGGGTGAGCTGGACGGCGCGCTGCTCGAGGGCGCCATGAACTCCGCGACCTGGGACGGCGAGCTGTGGGCCGTGCCGTACATCAGCGGTGCGGCGTTCCTCTACTACCGCAGCGACCTGGTGGACACCCCGCCCACCACGTGGCCCGAGCTGATGGAGGTCGGCCTGGAGGTCGCCGAGGAGGAGGGGGACATCGCCCCCTTCGTCGGCCAGGGGGCGCAGTACGAGGGCATGGTGGTCAACTACCTGGAGTACCTGTGGAGCGCCGAGGGCGACCTGTTCGACGAGGAGATGTCGGAGGTCGTGTTCGGCAGTGACGACGCGGCGCTGACCGCCCTCGAGTTCATGCGGGAAAGCCAGGAGAACGGGTTCTACGCGCCCGGCTACAACACCATGGCCGAGGAGGACGCGCGTGTCGAGTTCCAGTCGGGCAACGCGGTGTTCATGCGGAACTGGCCGTACGCCTACCCGCTGATGATGGATGAGGCCGAAAGCGACGTCGCCGGGCAGTTCGACATCGCCCCGATGCCCACGTTCACCGGGCAGGAGACGATCTCGGCGGTCGGCGGTCTCAACCTCGCGGTGAGCGCGTTCTCCGAGAACAAGGAGGCGGCCAAGGAGTTCGCGCTGTTCGCCGCAACCGACCAGGAGGCGCAGCTCGAGGTGGCCAGGGAGTTCAGCCAGCTGCCGGTGCTGGCCTCGGCGTACGACGAGCTGAGCGACGACCCGGTCTTCCAGGTCCTCGCCGACGTCGTGCCGCACGCCAAGCCGCGGCCGCCGGTGCCGGAGTGGAACGAGATCAGTGTGGCCATGCAGCAGGAGATGTTCGCCGCCTACAACGGCGACAAGGATCCCCAGGAGGCCATCGACGCGGTGCGCTCGACCCTCGAAGGGGTGGTCGAGTAGCGGTCGCGGCGTGGCGATGGTGACGCGAACTCGCGCCGTGGAGTTGCGCTGCCGATGTCCACCGGACTGAACGACCGGCCGGTTCCCCGGGCACCCCACTCGCCCGGGGAACCAGGGCCGGCCGCGCGGCGGGAGCTGTCGCCGCGCGGGCTCGCCCGGGTGTTCCTCACGCCGTCCGTGGCCACGATGGCGCTCGTGGCGCTGTTCCCGGTGCTGTTCGCCATCGTGCTGAGCCTGTTCACCTTCACGCGGCGCACCAACGAGGGCTTCGGCGGGCTGGCGAACTACGCCGAGGCGGTGACCTCTGTCCGGTTCTGGGAGTCGATCCAGGCGACGATGGTCTTCACGGTGACGTCGGTCGGCGCGGAGTTCGTCATCGGCATGGCCTTTGCGCTGATCATGCACGAGGCGGTGCGCGGGCGGGGCGTCACCCGCGCCACGATCCTGATTCCGTGGGTGATCCCCACGGTGATCGCCGGGCAGATGTGGTTCTTCATGTTCAATGTGACCCCCGGCTTCGTGAACAGCCTCCTCGGCATCGGGGACTTCAACTGGCTCGGGCAGTACGGCTGGGCGATGTTCGCCATCGTGCTCGCGGACGTGTGGAAGACCGCGCCCTTCGTCGCGCTGCTGCTGCTCGCGGGGCTGCAGATCATCGATCCCGGGCTGTACGACGCCGCGAAGGTGGACGGCGCGTCGGCGTGGCGGCGGTTCTGGCACATCACGCTGCCGCTGTTGAAGCCGGCGATCCTGGTGGCGCTGCTGTTCCGCACCGTGGACGCGATGCGGGTGTTCGACCTGCCCGAGGTGATGACCCAGGGGGCCTTCGGAACGGAGACGGTGTCCGTGCTCGTCCACCGGTTCGTGGTGCAGACGCCCGACCCCGGCTACGGGTCGGCGCTGTCGACGCTGACGTTCCTGCTGGTGTTCGGGCTCGGCCTGCTCTTCGTCCGGCTGATCGGCCGCGACCTGGTGCTGAGCGCACAGGAGGCCCGCTGATGGCGGCGCCGGTCCCGGTCACCAGGGCGCAGGGGCTACGGGCGGCGGCACCGGTCGTACGGCGGCTGCGGCGGCCGGTGCTGCTGGCCGTCATCTTCGTGTGGTGCCTCGCCCCGTTCGCCTGGCTGGTCAATACCAGCCTGAAGATCGGCGATCGGGCGCTGACCAGCCCCGATGTGACTCAGGGCCCGTTCGGATGGGGCAACTACGTCAGCGTCATCCAGGAGGGGTTCGGCTACAACCTGCGGAACTCGCTCATCGTGGCCGGCACGACGACGGTGCTGTGCACCGCGTTCGGAGCGCTGGCCGCCTACGCGCTGGCGCGGCTGCCGCTCCGGCGCCGGATCCTCATCCTGTCCGGGATCCTCGCCGCGGCGCTTTTCCCGCCCGTCGCGCTGCTGCCGCCGATGTACCAGTTGTGGCGCGATCTCGGCCTGCTGAACACCTACCCGGGGCTGTACATCCCGTACACGGCGTTCATTCTGCCGCTGACGATCTTCATCCTGACGACGTTCTTCGCTGCCATCCCCAGGGACGTCGAGGAGGCCGCGCGCATCGACGGGGCCACCGCGTTCCAGTCGTTCCGGAAGATCGCGCTGCCGATGGCGATGCCCGGCCTGGTCTCCGCGGCGATCGTGGTGTTCGTGTTCGCCTGGAACGAGTTCCTGCTCGCCAGCGCGTTCGCCCCGCGCAGCCTGGCGGCCCAGACGGTGCCGGTCGCGATCGCGAGCTTCACGGGGTCGGTCGAGTTCCAGCGGCCCATCGGAACGATCGCCGCCGCCTCCGTCATCGTGACCGTCCCGCTGGTCATCTTCGTGCTGGTCTTCCAGCGGCGGATCGTGGCCGGGCTCGCGAGCGGCAGCGTGAAGGGCTAGCGCCGGGGATTGCCGAGACAGGCAACCTCGATACCGAACCCGCACCTCAATACTGAGATCGTCGGCTACTGGCTAGTACAACAGTGTTAGCGACGGATTCGGTATCGAGGTGCGGTCCCGGTATCGAAGTTGTGACTGTGAGCCGGCGCCGGGCTCGCCGCACCAGGCACGCAGACCTGGTGCGGCAGGGGTGACCCTGCTGAACGTGATCGAACCGTCAGTGCTCGCTGGAGGCGGCCCAGATGTTGATGCCGGCGTCGACGGCGTGCCGGTCGATCGCCTCGAGCTCCCCGGAGGTGAACTCGAGGTTGCGCAGCGCTGCCACGTTCTCCTCGAGTTGCCCCACGCTGCTGGCGCCGATGAGCGCCGAGGTCACCCGCGGGTCGCGCAGCACCCAGGCCAGGGCGAGCTGGGTGATGCTCTGGCCGCGCTCCGCGGCGATGCCGGCGAGCGCACGGACGTGGCCGAGCGCCTCGTCGGTCAGCAGGTCCTCGGACAGCGACTTGCCCTGGGTGGCCCGCGACCCGGCGGGCACGCCGTCGAGGTACTTGGGGGTGAGCATGCCCTGGGCCAGGGGCGAGAACGCGATGCAGCCGGCGCCGGCGCCGCCGAGGACGTCCAGCAGGTTCGGGTCGCCCTGCTCGATCCACCGGTTCAGCATCGAGTACGACGGCTGGTGGATCAGCAGCGGCGTGCCAAGGTCACGGAGGATCGCGATCGCCTCCGCAGTCCGGGCTGCCGAGTAGGACGAGATGCCCGCGTACAGTGCCCGGCCGGAGCGCACCGCCGTGTCCAGGGCGCCCATGGTCTCCTCGAGCGGCGTCTCCGGGTCGAACCGGTGGCTGTAGAAGATGTCGACGTAGTCCAGGCCCATCCGGGCCAGCGACTGGTCGAGGCTGGCCAGCAGGTACTTGCGCGAGCCCCAGTTGCCGTAGGGGCCGGGCCACATGTCGTACCCCGCCTTGGTCGAGATCACCAGCTCGTCGCGGTACCGGGCGAAGTCCTCGGCCAGGATCCGGCCGAAGTTGGCCTCCGCCGAGCCGTACGGGGGGCCGTAGTTGTTGGCCAGGTCGATGTGAGTGATCCCGAGGTCGAACGCCCGCCGCAGGATCGCCCGCTGCCGCTCCAGGGGCACGTCGTCGCCGAAGTTGTGCCACAGGCCGAGCGAGATCGCGGGAAGCTGCAGCCCGCTACGGCCCACCCGGCGGTAGGGCACCTGCTCGTAGCGGTCGCCCGCGGCGACATACGGGGCGGGGAACAGGTCGGCGCTCAGTGGTCTCGTCATGGCTCCACAGTCTCACGGGCGCCCGACCGGGCCCGCGTCCGGAGCAGCACGGCGGCGGCAACCGCCGCGGCCGCCGCACAGCACGCGGCGCCGGCGAACGTCGCCTGCACCTGGGCGACCACGGCCTCGCGG
>JBMCTR010000085.1:0-6868 GCA_048622955.1 Actinomycetota bacterium | reverse complement strand
CGACGACCCGCATCACGGCGCGCGCCCGGACGACCGCGACGTGGACGACGGCCTGTCCGGGCAGGAACTGCTGGCGCAGACGCTCGGCGCACAGGTCATCGAGGAGATCGACCATTCCTGATGTCGGCACGGTCGATGTTCGGCGGCGTCAGCGGCAGCGACTAGGCTCGGACGTACAGCGCAAGCGCTCGTTGTTGGAGGTCCGCAGTGTTCCCGTCCGGGTCGGAAGGTTTCGACGTCAGCCAGCTGATGCAGCAGGCCCAGCGTATGCAGGAGCAGTTCCAGCAGAACCTTTCCGATGCTGAGGTCACCGGCACGGCGGGTGGCGGCTTGGTGAGCGCCACCGTGGACGGCACCGGAGAGCTGGTCTCGCTGGACATCGATCCCTCGGTGGTCGACCCCGAAGACGTCGAGACGCTTGCCGACCTCATCGTCGCTGCGGTGCGTGACGGGCAGTCCCAGGTGCAGCGCCTGATGGCGGAGCAGATGGGCTCGTTGGGCAGCATGCTCGGAGCGCTCGGCGCCGGTGACGCGATGGGCGACCTGCCGGCCGACCGCTCGGACGATTCCAACGAGACCACGCCCGAACGGGAGTAGTACGTGTACGAGGGCGTGGTCCAGGACCTGATCGACGAACTGGGCCGACTGCCCGGCGTCGGGCCCAAGAGCGCCCAACGGATCGCCTTCCATCTGCTTGCCGCCGACCCGGCCGACGTCCGCCGGCTGGCCGATGCGCTGTTGGAGATCAAGGAACGGGTTCGGTTCTGCTCGACCTGCGGCAACGTGGCCCAGGAGGAGCAGTGCCGGGTCTGCACCGACCCGCGGCGTGACCCGCAGGTGCTGTGCGTGGTCGAGGAGCCGAAGGACGTTGTCGCGATCGAACGCACCCGCGAGTTCCGTGGCCGGTACCACGTGCTGGGCGGTTCGATCAGCCCGATCGACGGGGTCGGCCCGGACGACCTGCGGATCCGCGAGCTGATGGGACGCCTGGCCGACGGGACGGTCACGGAGATCATCCTGGCTACCGACCCGAACCTCGAGGGCGAGGCGACGGCGACATACCTGGCACGGCTGATTAAGCCAATGGGGTTGCGCGTGACGCGCCTTGCCAGTGGACTTCCCGTAGGCGGTGACCTGGAATACGCCGATGAGGTCACATTGGGCCGCGCGTTCGAGGGGAGGCGGCTGCTCGATGTCTGAACCCGCGCTGGCAGTGCACGGCTCGTCCGCCGACGATTACGCCGATTTCGCCGCGGACATCGCCGCCCAGGTGGAGGGCTTCCTGGTCGCCGTCCGCGAGATCGCCCGGGGCACCGACCCGGCGAGCACGCTGCCACTGCTTCTGCTGCAGGTGAGCCAGCTTGCGCTGGCCGGCGGCCGGTTGGGCGCGATCAGTGATGTCGTCCCCGACCAGCGCTTTGAGCCCGACCCCGGGCCCGACCCGGACGTGGACGAACTGCGCCACCGACTCGCCGACCTCCTCGAGCCGGTGGACGGCTACCTCGAGGTCGTCGATCCCGTCGACTCGGCGCGCGGAGCGGACGAGTACCGGCTTTCGGACGATATCGCCGGCATCGCCTCCGACCTGTTGCACGGGTTGACGCACTTCCGGGCGGGCCACGTCGTCGAGGCGCTGTGGTGGTGGCAGTTCTCCTACCTGTCGTCCTGGGGCGGGGCATGCGCAGCGGTCATGCGGACGCTCCACTCGTTGATCGCCCACTCCCGGCTCGACATGGACCGCGACCCGGTCACCGACGCGGAAGACGAGTTGCTGGCCGAGGTCGCCTCGAAGGCCGCCACGCGACGCTGAACCCCGGCCGGTTGCCGGGCGGTCATGGCCGGCTCAGGCAGGGTGGGTCTCAGCGTGTGGCGTGAATGATCTGCAGCCTCTTGCGCCGGTTGGCTTGCTCCGTGGTGGTGCGGACGTCCGACATGCCCAACGCCTCGAGGCGTGCGACCACCTCGGCCGTCTGGTCGGCGGTGATGCCGTGGCCCGGGCGCTTGAGGAACAGTTCGGCCACCACGAGCCGTCCCCCGGCTGCGAGCTTGGCCACCTGCTCGGCCAGGCCGGCATCGCGGTCGGGCCAGTGGTGCATGGACTTGATCGAGAAGATGGCCGTGAAGGACCCGTCCTCGAACGGCAGCTTCTCGGCGCCGCCGACCTGGACGTCCGCGCCGGGCACGCGGTCCCGGACCATGTCGACGAACGTGGGGGACGGGTCGACGGCGGCCACCCGTTCGGCGCCGATCCGCTCGGCCGCGAGCGCGACGGCCGTCCCAGGCCCGCAGCCCACCTCCAGCACCCGGTCGTCCGGCCGAAGCTGGAGTGCGTCCAGGACGATGCGGTTGGCCGGCGATCGCCCGTGCAGCCAGTTATAGACCCGGGCCGTGACTGCTCCGAAGGTGCGCACCCGCTCAGGCTACTCGAACGGATTTCGACAACCGGCCATACGGCGTGTGCAGCCGCCGCGCGGTGACGACGACCGCAACGATTCCGACCGCGACGTTCACCGCGAGGCCGTACGGCCAGACGGGGGCTTCCACCGGCCGGACGTTGCCGTCCGCGTCCACCACGGTGGGCTCCGGCGTCCGCATCGACCGGGCCACCTCGCCGATCGCGCCGAGCGGATCGAGCCGGACGGTGCCCGAGTCGGGTGCCACCGCCCGGGGCGCTGCGTCGGCGACGATGACGAACGGGTTGGGGGCGAGGATCCACCACACCCGCTCCGGATGGGTCTCGACGGACTCGAACGTCACGTTGTCGATGGTCCGCGACTCCGTGGACTGGGTCAGCGCCACCCCCAGCGTGAACACGATGACCGATCCGATCGACAGCGCGAACACGGCGAGGTACGACATCACCGCCGACGTCGTCGTCCGTGCCGCCAGCGACGACACGCACAGCGCGACCGCGCACACGACGCCGAGCAGCACCGCCGTGATCGTCAGGCTCACCGCGACCCGAACAGCCGAGCCGCCCTCGGCAATCGCCCACAGCGCCAGCGGTACGGCGGCGATGAGGAAGACCAGCGCTGTTCCCCAGGCGGCGACCAGCTTGCCCACGGCGATCTCGGTCGGCGTGAGCAGGGTGGTCTGCAACGTCGCCAGCACGCCGCGCATCCGGTCGCCGTTGACGGACTGTGCGGTCAGCGCGGGGACCACGAGGAGCGCCAGGGCGAGCATGACCAGCATCAGGCCGCCGAACATGTCGGTGCCCGGCCGCTCCTGGCCGGTCTCCACCAACGCGGACCGCAGCAGCGTGGTGAGCACCAGCAGGGCGGCGAACCAGGCGGCCAGCAGCGCCCGCCACCTGCCTGCCCGCAGCCGGAGCCGGAACTCGTGTGCCGCAACGGTGAGCGTGCCGCGCGCGGAGAGCCCGAGCCGCGGCCCCGCTTCGGTCAACGACGTTCCTCTGTCATGGCCAGGTAGGCCTCCTCCAGGCTGCTGCCTGCAGGCGCGAAGGAGACGATCGGGATGTCGTCCCGGATCATGGCGGCCAGCAGCTCCGCGGCGGCCTCGTCGCCCTGCAGCAGCACCTCGACGCCGTGCCCGTCCAGTGGGCCGTGCTCGGTGCCGTTGTGATCGAGAAAGGCTATCAGCGACTCCGGATCCAGCGACCTGACCCGCCACGGCCGGCGCTCGGGACGGGAGAGCTCGGTGAGGGAGTGTTCGGCCACGCTCCGTCCGCGGTCGACGAACACGACCCGGTCGGCGGTGGTCTCGAGTTCGGAGAGGACGTGGCTGGACACGAGCACCGCGCAGCCCTGGGCCGCCAGGCCCCGGAGCAGGCCGCGAAGCTCGATCCGGCTGCGCGGGTCGAGCCCGGCGGCCGGCTCGTCGAGCAGCAGCACGATGGGCTCGTGGACGAGCGCCCGTGCCAGCCCGAGGCGTTGCTTCTGCCCGCGGGACAGCACATGGATCGGGCTCTCGGCGAACTCGTCGAGGTGGACGAGGGCGAGCAACTCCCAGGCTCGGCGTGCCCGGCGCCGCTTCGGTATCCGGTAGGCCGCGGCGACGAACTCCAGGACTTCGCGGGCGGTGAGCGTCTCGTAGGTCCCGAAGGAGTCCGGCATCCAACCCGTCCGGGACCGGACTTCGACCGACTCGGTGACGGGGTCGAAGCCGGCGACCCGGACCGTCCCGGCGTCCGGGTTGAGCACGGTGGCGAGCACGAGAAGCAGGGTCGTCTTGCCGGCTCCGTTCGGCCCGACGAGCGCCGTCACCTGCCCGGTGGGTACGGTGAGGTCGACGTCCGCGACGGCAACGACGTCCCCGAACGTGCGCCGTACCCCGGTTGCGTCGATGCCGCTGGCCGCCACTAGGTCTCCCCTGCACATGAACGGGCCGACTACTTGCGCAGCCTAATGGTGAATAGGGGCATTCCGGAATCCGGACTATCCGCGACACGGCGGCCATGTCGCCTAGACTCACGGGGACGTGACCACAGGCATGGAAGGTGAGCGCCGCGTGGGCCTGATCGTGCAGAAGTACGGTGGGTCCTCCGTCGCCGACGCCGCTTCGATCAAGCGTGTCGCGCAACGTGTCGTTGCTGCGGCCAAGTCCGGGAACGACGTGGTCGTCGCGGTGTCCGCGATGGGTGACACCACCGACGAGCTCATCGAGCTCGCGGCCGAGGTGTCGCCACTGCCGCCACCGCGGGAGCTGGACATGCTGCTGACCGCGGGCGAGCGGATCTCGATGGCACTGCTGGCCATGGCGATCGGCGACCTCGGGCACGAGGCGCGCAGCTTCACCGGCAGCCAGGCCGGCGTGATCACGACCTCGGTGCACGGCAGCGCCCGGATCATCAAGGTCACGCCCGGCCGGATCCAGCAGGCGCTGGACGAGGGCGCGATCCCGATCGTGGCGGGCTTCCAGGGTGTGAGCGCCGACAACAAGGACATCACCACGCTCGGGCGTGGCGGGACCGACACCACCGCGGTCGCGCTGGCCGCCGCGCTCAGCGCCGACGTGTGCGAGATCTACACCGACGTGGACGGCGTGTTCACCGCCGACCCGCGCATCGTCCCGACGGCGCGGCGGCTGAAGCGGATCTCCTACGAGGAGATGCTCGAGATGGCGGCGTGCGGCGCGAAGATCCTGCACCTGCGCTGCGTCGAGTACGCTCGACGGTTCAGCATGCCGATTCACGTCCGGTCGAGTTTCTCCACGCTCGACGGCACGTGGGTGTCCGACGAGCCGCCCAGCCGCGACTCGGGAGGAGGAGCCGAGGTGGAACAGGCAATCATCTCCGGCGTCGCGCACGACCGGAGCGAGGCCAAGATCACGGTCGTGGGCGTGCCGGACAAGGTGGGCGAGGCGGCGGCGATCTTTAAGGCGGTCGCGGACGCCGGGACCAACATCGACATGATCGTCCAGAACGTGTCCGCGGTGGTCACCAACCGCACCGACATCTCGTTCACGCTGCCCAAGACCGACGGGCGGCTGGCGATGGAAGCGCTCAACGCGATCCAGGACGAGGTGGGCTTCGAGTCGTTGCGCTACGACGACAACATCGGCAAGGTTTCGCTTGTCGGTGCCGGGATGCGAAGCCATCCCGGCGTGAGCGCGCAGTTCTTCTCGGCGCTGGCCGATGCGGGGGTAAACATCGAGATGATCTCCACCTCGGAGATCCGGATATCGGTCATCGTCCGGGAGGACGACGTGGACGCGGCCGTGGCGGCCGTCCATCGGGCTTTCGAGCTCGACGCGGCGGACGTGGAGGCCGTGGTGTATGGAGGGAGCGGACGATGAGCAAGCCGACGCTCGCCCTGATCGGAGCCACCGGCGCGGTCGGGACCGTGATGCGGGAGGTCATCACGACCCGCGAGGACGTGTGGGGGGAAGTCAGGCTCGTCGCCTCGGAACGCTCTGCCGGTCGCCGGCTGTCCGTCCGCGGCGAGGATGTGGAGGTGCAGGCGCTAGCGCCGGAGGTTTTCGACGGCGTCGATGTGGCGATGTTCGACGTCCCCGACGAGGTCTCCGCGCAGTGGGCGCCGGTGGCGGCCGAGCGCGGCGCCGTCGTCGTCGACAACTCGGCGGCGTACCGGATGGATCCGGACGTGCCGCTGGTGGTTCCGGAGATCAACGCACGGGCGGCCCGGACGCGCCCCAAGGGCATCATCGCCAACCCGAACTGCACGACGCTGTCGATGATCGTGCCGCTCGGAGCGCTGCACGCGGAACTCGGGCTGACCGAGGTGGTGGCGGCGTCGTACCAGGCGGCGTCCGGCTCGGGCCAGGCCGGCATCGACACGCTGCACGACCAGCTCGGCAAGGTCGCCGGGAACCGCGAGCTCGGGACGCAGCCGGGGGACGTCCGGCGGGTCGTGGGCGACGACCTGGGGCCCTTCCCCGCCCCGCTCGTGCTGAACGTGGTGCCGTGGGCCGGTTCGCTGAAGGACGACGGGTGGAGCTCCGAGGAGCTGAAGGTGCGCAACGAGTCGCGCAAGATCCTCGACATGCCCGACCTGCGGGTGTCGGCGACCTGCGTACGGGTCCCCGTCGTGACGGTGCACTCGGTGGCGGTGCACGCGGTGTTCGAGCGGGAGGTGACGGCGGAGGCCGCGGCCCGCATCCTGCGGGACGCTCCCGGCATCGTGCTGTACGACGACCCGGCGCGTGGCGAGTTCCCGACGCCGGCCGACGTGGTCGGCACCGACCCGACCTGGGTGGGCCGGGTGCGGCAGTCGCTGGACAACCCGAACGCGCTGGACCTGTTCCTGTGCGGCGACAACCTGCGCAAGGGCGCCGCGCTGAACACCGCCCAGATCGCCGAACTGGTCGCCCGCGAGCTGACCTCGGCGTGATGTCGGTCGATCACGTTCGGCAGGCGGGGCCCGGCCGCGGCAGGCCCGCGGGCCTGCCG
>JBMCTR010000084.1:0-6878 GCA_048622955.1 Actinomycetota bacterium | reverse complement strand
TGGGTGGACCTCGACCATCCGCGTGCGGTCGAAGCACGCTTCCGGCAGGCGTTCGCGCGAGCCGAGCAACGCCGTCCCTGACGCACCGGTCAAGCGGCATCGGCCTACCCGCACCGCCAGGCGTGTCGGCACCCCGGCAGGGGCATGCGCCTGCCGGGGTGCCGGCCAACCCACTGGGCGTGGTCAACCCGGTGGTCAACCGACGGTCAGGCGGACGTTCCGGCCATGGCCTTCTCGGCGAGGTTGCGCGGCATCGGCTCGTACCGGGCGAACGTCCGGCTGAACGTGCCCGTCCCGTGCGTCATGGCGCGCAGGTCGATCGCGTACCGCACGATCTCGGTCTGCGGCACCTCCGCGCGCACCATCGTCCGGCCCCTGCCCACGGGCTCCGTGCCGAGCACCCGGCCGCGCCGACCGGACAGGTCGCCCATGATCGTTCCGACGTAGTCGTCCGGCACCAGGATGCCGACCTCGTCGACCGGCTCCAGCAACGTGACACCGGCCGCCGCCGCAGCCTCCCGCAGCGCGAGCCCGCCCGCCGTCTGGAAGGCCATGTCGGACGAGTCGACGCTGTGCGCCTTCCCGTCGTACAGCGTCACCCGGATGTCGACCATCGGGTACCCGGCGGGCGTGGTGCCCTTGTCCATCTGGGCGCGGATGCCCTTCTCCACGGACGGGATGAACTGCCGCGGGATCGCCCCACCGACGATCTTGTCGATGAACTCGAACCCGGACCCCTCGGGCAGCGGCTCCACCTCGATGTCGCAGATCGCGTACTGGCCGTGCCCGCCGGTCTGCTTGACGTGCTTGCCCTTCGCGGTGCCCTTGCCGGCGAGCGTCTCGCGCAGCGGCACCCGGAGGTCCACCGTGTCCACCGCCACGCCGTACCGTGAACGCAGCCGGTCGAGCAGCACGTCCGCGTGGGCCTCGCCCATCGTCCACAGCACGAGTTGGTGCGTCTCCGGGTTGTTCTCGATGCGCAGTGTCGGGTCCTCCGCGCCGAGCCGGGTCAGCCCCTGGGAGAGCTTGTCC
The DNA here is from genome assembly GCA_048622955.1 of Actinomycetota bacterium. Taxonomy (GTDB): domain Bacteria; phylum Actinomycetota; class Actinomycetes; order Jiangellales; family Jiangellaceae; genus JBMCTR01. The sequence continues at coordinate 5,846 of JBMCTR010000084.1, read as the reverse complement.
TCGTCGGCCTTGGCGTGCGCCACGACGGCCACCGGCAGCAGCGGGTCGGGCATCTCCCACGGCTGCATCAGCAGCGGGTCGTCCTTGCTCGACAGGGTGTCGCCGGTCTCGGCCTTGGACAGCTTGGCGATCGCGCAGATGTCGCCGGCGACGGCCTGCGGAAGCGGCCGCTGCGTCTTGCCGAGCGGCGAGGTCAGGGCGCCGATGCGCTCGTCCTCGTCGTGCTCCTCGTGACCCCGGTCGGCCAGGTAGTGCCCCGACACGTGCACGGTGGCGTCCGGCCGCAGGGTCCCCGAGAAGATCCGCACCATGCTCACGCGGCCGACGTACGGGTCGCTCGTCGTCTTGATCACCTCGGCCAGCAACGGGCCCGACGGGTCGCACGCGATCTCCGACCGGGGCTTGCCGTCGACCGTGGTCACGTCGGGCATCGGGTGCTCGGCGGGCGAGGGGAACGCGCTCGTGATGATCTCCAGAAGCTCCCCCGTGCCCACCGCGGTCAGCGAGCACGCCGGGATGACGGGGTGGAACGAGCCCTGCGCGACGGCCTTCTCCAAGTCGGTGACGAGCACGCTCGGGTCGATGTCCTCCCCGGAGAGGTACCGGTCCATCAGGCTCTCGTCCTCGGACTCCTCGATCACGCCCTCGATCAGCGCGCCCCGCGCCTCCTCCAGACGGGCGGCGTCGGCGTCGGACGGCTCGGCCTCGGTGCGCTTGCCCCCGTCGTACGAGAACAGCTTGCCGGACAGCATCCCGATCAGGGCGGACGCCGACCCCTCGGCGTCCCGGACCGGCAGGTACAGCGGCAGCACCCGGTCGCCGAACGCCTCCTGGCACGCGGCCAGCGTCCCGTCGTAGTCGGAGCGGGGATGGTCGAGCTTCGTCAGCACGACGACGCGCGGCATGCCGACGGTGGCGCACTCCTGCCAGAGCATCTGGGTCGTGCCGTCGATCGGCTCGGCCGTGGAGACCACGAACAGCGCGCAGTCGGCGGCGCGCAGCCCGGCGCGCATGTCGCCGACGAAGTCCGCGTACCCCGGCGTGTCGAGCAGGTTTATCTTGATCTTCTGGTGGACGAGCGGGGCCAGCGCCAGGCCGACGGAGCGCTGCTGCCTGATCTCGGCGTCGTCGAAGTCGGTGACGGTCGTGCCGTCCTCGACCCGTCCGGCGCGCGAGATCGTCCCGGTCGCGGCGAGCAGCGCCTCGACGAGCGTCGTCTTGCCCGATCCGGTGTGGCCGACCAGCGCGACGTTGCGGACGTCGTCGGGCCGGTCGACCACCGGTGCTGTGCCGCTGGCCGCCGCAGGGTTCTTCTCCGCCATGTGCTCGCCTCCTTGGAAAGCCTCCGGAGGCCCCGGCGGCGCCGGGTCGCTCCGGCGATGTGATGTCGTTGTGTGTAGGCAACCCTGTACCGGGCGCGCTCGCAATACAAGTGTCGCGCAGGACGCGGGGGAGCGCGCACCGCGGTCCCCGGCGGCCACGTAGCATGGCGCCGCCATGCTGAACCGCCACGCCCGCCACGTCGTCACGCGGATCCTGACGCCGATCGCGAAGGCGATGCTGCGGCTGGGCCTCACGCCGGACGCCGTCACCATGATCGGGACGGCCGGTGTCGTCGCCGCCGCGCTCGCGTTCTACCCGCAGGGCCAGTTCCTGGTCGGGACGCTGGTCATCACCGCGTTCGTGTTCTGGGACAACATCGACGGGACCATGGCCAGGATCTCGGGGCGGACGAGCCCGTGGGGCGCGTTCTTCGACTCCGTCCTCGACCGGTTCGGCGACGCCGCGATCTTCGTGGGCCTCGCCCTGTGGTTCGCCGGCGGCGGCGAGAGCATCCGGATGGTCGCGCTCTGCCTGGCCTGCCTCGTGTTGGGCAGCATCGTGTCGTTCACCAAGGCGCGCGCGGAGGCTCAGGGCTACACCGCGGACATCGGCTTCGCGGAACGGGCCGAACGGCTGGTCGCCGTGCTCCTCGCCACGGGGCTCGTGGGGCTGTTCGATCTGCCGGTGGTCGTGCTCGAGGTGGTGCTGTGGCTGCTCGCGGCGGCCAGCGCCTGGACCGTGGTGCAACGCATCCGCGAGGTGCGCAGGCAGGCGCAGTCGGAGCACGCATGAGGCGCCGGTTCCGCGTGCCCGGCGTCGGCGGAGACGGGCTGCGCGAGCGGGTGACGCTGCTGGGCTACACCGGCGGGTGGTCGGCCCTCCGCCGGCTGCCGGACGGCCCGGCGTACGGCATGTTCCGCCGGATCGCCGAGGCCGCGTGGCGCCGGCAGGGCCCCGGCGTACGGCGGCTGGAGGCCAACCTGTCACGCGCGCTGGGCACGTCCGACCCGGCGGTCGTGCGGGAGGTCTCGCGCGGCGCCATGCGGTCGTACCTGCGCTACTGGTGCGACGTGTTCCGGCTGCCGGACTGGGACCACGGCCGGATCGTCTCACGGGTCCGTGCCATCGAGGAGCGGCATATGCGCGAGCCGCTGGCAAGCGGGCGCGGTGTCGTCGTGGCGCTGCCGCACATGGCCAACTGGGACCACGCCGGCGCGTGGGGGTGCCTGACCGGCGCGCCGGTGACCACGGTGGCGGAGCGGCTGAAACCCGAGGCGCTGTTCGAGCGGTTCCTCGCGTTCCGTACCCGCCTCGGGATGGAGGTGCTGCCGCTCACCGGCGGGAACGACGACGTGTTCGCCACGCTGGCCGCCCGGCTGCGGGCCGGCCGCCTCGTGCCGCTGCTGGCCGACCGTGATCTCAGCCGCCGGGGGATCGACGTCACACTGTTCGGCGAGGCCACCCGGATGCCCGTCGGGCCGGCCGCGCTGTGCTTGCGGACGGGGGCGGCGCTGGTCCCGGTGACGCTGTGGTACGAAGGGGAGGAGCCTGAGCATCGGCTGACCATCCGGTTCCATGAGGAGATCCCGCCGCCGAGCGGGGTGGCGGGCGCCGTTCGGGTGCAACGGATGACCCAGGCGCTGGCCGACCGTTTCGGTGCTGGCATCGCGGAACATCCGCAAGACTGGCATATGATGCAGCCGCTGTTCCTGGCCGACCTCGCACCCGACGGCCGCGGACGGAGGGTCGGATAAAGACCTGATGAAGATTGGCATGGTGTGCCCGTACTCCTTGGATGTCCCGGGCGGCGTCCAGGTGCACATCCGTGACCTGGCGGAGGTCTTCACGGCCCGCGGTCACGAGGTGTCGGTGCTGGCGCCCGGCGACGACGGGGCGGCGATGCCGGAGTACGTCGTGACCGCCGGACGCGCGGTACCCGTCCCGTACAACGGCTCGGTCGCCAGGCTGACGTTCGGTCCGGTCTCGGCGTCCCGGGTGCGGCGGTGGCTGGCGGACGGCGACTTCGACGTCGTCCACGTGCACGAGCCGGCCGCGCCGAGCCTGGGGCTGCTCACGTTGTGGTGGGCCGAGGTGCCGGTCGTGGCGACGTTCCACCAGGCGAGCCCGCGCTCGCGGGCGATGAGCGCGGCGTACGGGATCCTGCAGTCGGCCTTCGAGAAGATCTCGGCTCGGATCGCGGTGTCGGAGCCGGCCCGTAAGCTGCTGGTCGAGCACCTCGGCGGCGACGCGGTGGTGATCCCGAACGGTCTCCATGTGGACCGGTTCGCCGCGGTGGAGCCCCGGCCCGAGTGGCAGGGGCCGGCCGGCACGCTGTCGTTCACCGGCCGGCTGGACGAGCCGCGCAAGGGGCTGCCGGTGCTGCTCGAGGCGTGGCCGCGGATCCACGCCGCGCGCCCCGGGGTGCGGCTGCTGCTCACCGGGCGCGGCGACATCGACGACGCCCGGCGGCGGATCCCGGCCGAGTGCCGGGACGGCGTCACGTTCCTGGGCCCGGTCGGCGACGACGACAAGGCCGCCATGCTGGCCTCCAGCGACGTGTACGTGGCGCCGCACACCGGCGGCGAGTCGTTCGGCATCGTGCTGGCCGAGGCGATGGCGGCGGGCGCGTCGGTGGTGGCGTCCGACCTTCCGGCGTTCCGGGCCGTGCTCGACGAGGGCCGGTTGGGGCACCTCGTCCCCGCGGGCGACTCCGATGCGCTGGCGGACGCTGTGCTGGCACTGCTCGGTGACTCGCAACGCCGGGAGCGGCTGCAGGCACAGGCGCGGGAGGCCGTCCGGAGGTACGACTGGTCGGTGCTCGCCGACGAGGTGCTGGGGGTGTACGAGATGGCCGTGGCCGTCGGCGCGGTCCCGATGACGGACGCCGGGCCGCTCCGGCGGTTGATCGCGCGATAGGTGTTGACAAGCGTGACCTGGCTGCTGGTAGCGGCTGTTGTCCTCGTGTTCCTCGGTTCGTACCTGTCGTGGACGGCTGGGCGGCTGGACCGGTTGCACACCCGGGTCGACGCGGCGCGCGCCGTCCTGGACGCCCAGTTGCTGCGGCGGTCCGGAGCAGCCCTGGACGTGGCGGCGGGCGGCCTGCTCGACCCGGCGAGCGCGATCCTCGTGGCGGACGCCGCGAGCCGGGAGCGGACCACCGAGGGCGACGACCGCGAGCAGGCGGAGAGCGACCTCACCGCCGCGCTGGACGCGGCGTTCGGCGATCCCGCGTTCGTGGAGCGGCTGCGGGTCGAACAGGGCGCGGGCGCGGCGCTCGACGAGTTGGCTGTGGCGTGCCGCCGGGTGGGGCAGGCCCGGCGCTTCCTCAACGACACCGTGCGCGCGGCGCGGCGGTTGCGCGGCCACCTGCTCGTGCGCTGGCTGCGGCTGGCCGGCAACGCGCCGTGGCCGGAGCCAATGGAGTTCGACGACTCCGTCCCGCGCGCCCTCGCCGGCTGACGAGGCATCCAGTTGTTGCCCACTGGCCCTGTGAAAGGGGTCCAAACGGCCCGTATCCTGGGACTGTCACGCAGAAGCCACTCGACTCTCGACTCCCGAGGTAGTCCCGTGTCCAACCAGACCAACAGCCCCCAGACGGGGACCGCGCGGGTGAAGCGCGGCATGGCCGAGATGCTCAAGGGCGGAGTGATCATGGACGTGGTCACGCCCGAGCAGGCCAAGATCGCCGAGGACGCCGGCGCCGTCGCCGTGATGGCGCTGGAGCGAGTCCCTGCCGACATCCGTGCCCAGGGCGGCGTCGCCCGGATGAGCGACCCCGACCTGATCGACGGCATCGTCGGCGCGGTGTCCATCCCGGTGATGGCCAAGGCCCGGATCGGCCACTTCGTCGAGGCGCAGCTGCTGCAGGCGCTCGGGGTCGACTACGTCGACGAGTCCGAGGTGCTCACGCCCGCGGACTACGACAACCACATCGACAAGTGGCAGTTCACCGTCCCGTTCGTGTGCGGCGCGACGAACCTCGGCGAGGCGCTGCGGCGGATCACCGAGGGTGCCGCGATGATCCGGTCCAAGGGCGAGGCGGGCACCGGCGACGTGTCGAACGCGACCTTGCACATGCGGCGGATCCGCGCCGAGATCAACCGGCTGGCGTCGCTGCCGCCGGACGAGCTGTACGTCGCGGCCAAGGAGCTGCAGGCGCCGTACGACCTGGTCCGTGAGGTGGCCGAGGCGGGCAAGCTGCCGGTGGTGTTGTTCACCGCCGGCGGGATCGCCACCCCGGCGGACGCCGCGATGATGATGCAGCTCGGCGCGGAGGGCGTGTTCGTCGGCTCGGGCATCTTCAAGTCCGGCGACCCGGCCAGGCGTGCCGAGGCAATCGTCAAGGCCACAACGTTCTACGACGATCCTGACGTGGTCGCGAAGGTGTCGCGGGGCCTCGGGGAGGCGATGGTCGGCCGCACCGCCGAGGACGTGCCGGCGCCGGAGCGGCTGGCCGACCGCGGCTGGTGACGCAGCGTCCGGTTCGATCACGTTCGGCAGGGCTGGCCCTACCGCGGCAGGCC
>JBMCTR010000083.1:0-6881 GCA_048622955.1 Actinomycetota bacterium | reverse complement strand
GTGGGCCGCACACTGGGAGGAGCAGGGAACCTACCGGTTCGACCGCTCCGCCGAACGCAAGCGGGTGTACTCCATCAACACGCCGCCGCCGACTGTCTCAGGCGAACTGCACATCGGCCACGTGTTCTCGTACACGCACACCGACACCATCGCCCGCTACCAGCGGATGCGCGGGCGCGCGGTGTTCTACCCGATGGGCTGGGACGACAACGGGCTTCCGACGGAGCGCCGCGTGCAGAACTTCTACGGCGTCCGCTGCGACCCGCGGCTGCCCTACGACCCGTCGTTCACCCCGTCCACCGAGCGGGACGGCGACGGCCACCGCCCGATCTCGCGGCGCAACTTCGTCGAGCTCTGTGAACAGCTGACCAGGCGGGACGAGCAGGCCTTCGAGCGGCTGTGGCGGCGGCTCGGCCTGTCCGTCGACTGGTCGCTGACCTACACGACGATCGGCGAGGCGGCACGTGCGGTCTCCCAGCGCGCGTTCCTGCGCAACCTGGCACGCGGCGAGGCGTACCAGGCCGAGGCCCCCACGTTGTGGGACGTGACGTTCCACACCGCCGTGGCTCAGGCGGAGCTCGAGGACCGGGAGCGTCCCGGCGTCTCCTACCGCCTGCGCTTCGGAGACCTGGACGTGGACACCACCCGGCCGGAGCTGCTGCCGGCCTGCGTCGCGCTGGTCGCGCACCCGGACGACGGCAGGTACGCACGTCACGCCGGGTCGACGGTGCCAACGCCGCTGTTCGGCGTCGACGTTCCCGTCCTCACCCACTCGCTCGCCGATCCCGAGAAGGGGACCGGACTCGCGATGGTCTGCACCTTCGGCGACACCACCGACGTGACCTGGTGGCGTGAGCTGAGCCTGCCGATCCGGGCGGTCATCGGGCGGGACGGGCGCTTCATGCCGGAGCCGCCCGATGGCGTCCCGGCCGCGGCGTACGCCGAGTTGGCCGGGCTTGCCGTCGAGCAGGCCCGGCGCCGGATCGTCGAGATGCTCGCCGAGTCCAGCGAACTGGCAGGCGAGCGGCCGGTCACCCGCCCCGTCAAGTTCTACGAGAAGGGCGAGCGGCCGCTGGAGATCGTCACGAGCCGGCAGTGGTACATCCGCAACGGCGGCCGGGACCGCGATCTGCGGGAGGCGCTGCTCGCGCGCGGCCGCGAGCTGTGCTGGGCGCCGGAGCCGATGCGCCGCCGGTACGAGCACTGGGTCGAGGGCCTCACCGGCGACTGGCTGATCAGCAGGCAGCGCTTCTTCGGCGTCCCGATCCCGGTCTGGTACCCGCTGGACGACGTGGGTGCGCCGCGGTACGAGGCGCCGCTCGTCCCGGCTGAGGACGACCTGCCGGTGGACCCGACGTCCGACGCGCCCGCGGGCTACACCGAGGAGCAGCGTGGACGGCCCGGAGGGTTCACCGCCGACCCCGACGTCATGGACACCTGGGCGACGTCCTCGCTGACGCCGCAACTGGTCTGCGGATGGGAGCGTGACGCGGACCTGTTCGCGCGGACGTTTCCCATGGATCTGCACGCTCAGGCGCACGAGATCATCCGGACGTGGCTGTTCAGCAGCGTGGTGCGGTCCCATCACGAGCACGGCGTGCTCCCGTGGCGGCGGGCGGCGATCTCCGGATTCGTCGTCGACCCCGACCGCAAGAAGCTGAGCAAGTCGGCCGGCAACGCGGCGACGCCGGCCGGCGTTCTCGAGCGGTTCGGTGCGGACGCGGTGCGGTGGCGGGCGGCGCGGGTCCGCCCCGGAGCGGACACCCCGTTCGACGAGGGCGAGATGAAGGTCGGGCGCAGACTGGCCACCAAGGTCCTCAACATCGGCCGCTTCATCGCAGGCCTGGGCGCCCGGGACGCCCGCCCGGGCGAGTTGTCAGGCCGGACAACTGCATGGCCTGGGGCGACAGGGGCACCCGACCTGACAGGTACCGGAGTGACGCACCCGCTGGATCTTTCGATGCTCGCGGCGCTGGGCGAGGCCGTCCGTACCGCGACGGCCGCCTTCGAGGCGTACGACTACGCCGCGGCCCTGGAGGCCACCGAGCGCTTCTTCTGGGAGTTCTGCGACGACTACGTGGAGTTGGTCAAGGACCGCGCCTACGGGGCCGACCGCGACGGCGCCGCTCGACCTGTCAGGGGCAACGGGGCACCCTCGGCAGCTCACGGAGTTGTCCGGCCTGACAACTCGGGATCGGCGCGGGCCGCGCTCGTGCAGGCGCTCGGCGTGCAGTTGCGGCTGCTCGCGCCGGTCATGCCGTTCGTGACCGAGGAGGTCTGGTCGTGGTTCGGGGACGGCTCGATCCACCGTGCGACCTGGCCGTCGCCGGAGGAACTGCCCGCCGGGGGAGAGCCCGCCGTCCTCGCCGCCACCGCTGCCGCCCTCGCGCGGTTGCGCGGCGTCAAGTCCGAACGGAAGCTCTCGGTGCGGGCGACGCTGGAATCGGCCGAGATCCGCGGGCCCGCGGCGGAGATCGACCGGCTGGAGTTCGCCCGGGCGGACCTCGCCGCCGCCGGGCGGGTCGAACGGCTGCGGCTGGTCCGCGACCCAGGGACGAAGCTGATCAGTGTGACCGTTTAGTTACTATTGGTGCTACCGGGCTTCCATGAGGGGGATCAGACTTCGGTGCCTCACGACCACGCGTCCGCTGCGTCAGGTACGACCGTGACCAACGGTGTGCGGGACGCCGACTTCTCGCCGCAGGTCCACCTCAACCTCAACGTTCGCGGGATGTCGCGGTCAGCGACGATCGCGATCAACGAGCAGATCAACGACCTGCGGCGGCAGGGCCGGGACGTGGTGCGCCTCGGGCTCGGGCAGTCGCCGTTCCCGGTGCCGGACGTGATGGTCCGGGCGCTGCGCGAGCACGCGGGGGAGAAGGACTATCTGCCCACGAAGGGGTTGCCGGAACTGCGCCACGCGATCGTGGACTACTACCGTCGCGACCACGGCCTGGAGTACCTGCCGGAGAACGTCCTGGTCGGCCCCGGGACCAAGGAGCTGATGTTCCTGGTGCAGCTCGTGTACTACGGCGAGCTGGTCATCCCGGCACCGAGCTGGGTGTCGTACGCGCCCCAGGCCAGGATCATCGGGCGCAACCTGCACTGGCTGCCGACCGAGATCGAGACCGGGTTGGGCGTCACCCCGGAGGCGCTCGAGCGGGTGTGCGCCGCCGACCCGGACCGCCCGCGCCTGCTGATCCTCAACTACCCGGGCAACCCCACGGGGACCGCGTACTCCGAGCAGCAGCTGCAGGGCATCGCGGAGGTGGCGCGGCGGTACCGGATGCTGCTGCTCGCCGACGAGATCTACAGCGGCCTGCGGTTCGACGGCACACACTGCTCGATCGCGCCGTACTACCCGGAAGGCACGATCCTCAGTAACGGCGTGTCCAAGTGGGCGGGCGCCGGAGGCTGGCGGCTCGGCGCGTTCACCTTCCCGACCACACTGACCTGGCTGGTCGACGCGATGGCAGCGGTGGCGAGCGAGACGTTCACCTCGACGTCCGCGCCGATCCAGTACGCGGCGGTCCACGCGTTCGACTCGAGCCCGGAGTGGGACGACTACCTCCGGCAGGCGCGCGGCATCCTGCGGAGCCTGATGCGCTACAGCTACGAGCGGCTCCGCGCGACGGGCGCAGAGCTGGCCGAGCCGAAGGGCGGGTTCTACGTCTTCCCGAACTTCTCGGCGCCCCGCACCCGGCTCGAGGCGCGCGGCATCCGGTCCAGCCGGGAGCTCTGCAAGCGGGCGCTCGACGAGCTCGGGATCGCCTTCCTGCCCGGGCACGTGTTCGGCCGTCCCGAGGACGAGCTGTCGGTGCGCATCTCGTGCGTCGACTTCGACGGCGCCGCGGCGATGGAGGCGGCCGCCGAACTGGCTCCGGGCGAGCAGCCGGGCGAGGACTTCCTGGACAAGTACTGCAACCCGACGTTCGACGCGATCAACCGGCTGGCGGACTGGGTCTCCGGTTCGTGACGGCTCGGTTCGATCACGTTCGGCAGGGGCGCATGCGGCGTCCGATCAGCGTCTGGATCACCAGTGAGATGATGATCACCATGCCGAAGAACAGCTGGGTGTAGAAGCCGTCCATGCCGGCGCTGATCACGCCCGCCTGGATCGAGCCCACCATGAGGGCACCGAGGAACGAGCCGAAGATGGTGCCGATGCCGCCGAACACCGACGTGCCGCCCAGGAACACCGCGGCGATCGGGTACAGCAGCAACCCCTCGCCGAGCGTGGGCCACAGGTACGACGACTGCATGCTGGCGACGAGCCCGCTGAACGCCGCGACCACGCCCAGCGTGGCGAAGGCGGCCATCTTCACCCGGGAAACCCGCACACCCATCAACCGAGCGCTGTCCGCGTTGTCGCCGACGACGAAGAGGTGCGCACCGAACCGGGTGCGGTTGAGCGTGATCCACAGCCCGATGCCGATGACAAGCATCCAGACCATCTCGTTCGGGATGCCCGCGGTCTGCCCGTTCAGCGCATTGCGCAGGCCGGTGAACTCGTCGCTCGTCAGCGCCACCCCGCTGCCGTCCAGCAGTACCATCTCGATGCCCCGGAAGAAGAACATCGTGCCGAGGGTGATCACCAGCGACGGGATGCCAAGGATGGCGACGAGGTACCCGTTGAACAGCCCGCAGGCCAGCCCGACCAGCAGGCACGCCAGGAGGGCCACGTACAGGTTGCCGGTGAACTCGTAGGTCTTGACGAAGCCGACCATGCCGAGCGCCATCACCGAGACGAACGACAGGTCCATCTCCTTGGTGATCACCACGAACGTCAGCGCCAGCGCCATCATGCCCCACAGCGGCGTGGTGGTAGCGAAGGCGTTGTAGATCTGGCTGTTGAGGAACACGTCCGGTGCCGAGAGGACGAAGATCGTCCACATCAGGATCGCGATGAACAGCGTTCCCACGGTCAGCGCATGGTGGCGCAGGAACAGCCCGGCGGTGATCCGCGGCGCGGTATCGGGGGACGTCTGCGTCACATCCGGTGGCAGTTCGGTCTTGGCCATCGGTCAGCCCTCCATCCGGCCGGTCCGCGCCACCGTGCGCAGCCGGTCGGTGAGCTCATCGAGCGAGACGTCGGACTTCGCGAACTCGCCGGCGACACGCCCGCGGTCGAGCACCACCAGCCGGTCCACGACGGGGTAGACGTGGAACACGTTGTGGTCGATGAACACGGCCGACCTACCCGCGTCCTTGATGGATCGGACGAAGTCCAGCGTCTTCTGCGTCTCGGACAGCGACAGTCCCATCGTCGGCTCGTCCAGCAGGACCACCCGCGCGTGGAAGTACAGCGCCCTGGTGATCGCCACGCCCTGCTTCTCCCCGCCGGACATCGTCTGCACGACGTTGTCCGGATGGACCGCGCCGGACGTGAACCCCATGTGGCCCTTCATCAACGCGGCTGCCTCGCGGCGCATCTGCCGGATGTCCAGCAGGCCGAACCGGTTGACCCGCTCCCGTCCCATGAACATGTTCCGCCACACCGACTGCAGGTCGGCCAGCGCACGCTCCTGGTAGACGGTCTCGATGCCGAGCGACCGCGCCTTGGCGACCGACCAGCCGTGCACCGGTTCGCCGTCGAACCAGACCTCGCCGCCCGGGTCGGGCTGGTGGTAGCCCATCATCATCTTGACCATGGTCGACTTGCCGGAGCCGTTGTCACCGAGTAGCCCGACGATCTCCCCGCGCCGCACCTCGAAGTTCACGTCCTGCAGCGCGCGGACCTCGCCGAACGTCTTCGAGACGTTCCGCAGTTCCACCATCGGCGTGTCGGCTTGGTCCATCGGCACCCTCCCCGCGAACAGCGAACGAACCTGGGACGAATCTCAGCGAATCTGGGACGGACATCGGAGCCGTTGGACGCGGTGGCCGTGGACGTGTCGCGCCGCCCACGGCCACCCGGGTCCGCGGGCTATCGGATCTCCTGCCTGGCCAGTTCCTCCACGGCATCGACGTTGTCGGCGTCGACGAAGGCGCCCGCGGTGTCGATGTACAGCCCGGAGAACCCGTACACCTGGGTCAGGCAGATCTGCAGGATCGGCAGGTAGCCCTGCAGGTACGGCTGCTGGTCGATGAGCAGGTCGAGGTAACCGCTGTGGATCGCCTCCACCGCGGCCGGCCCGAGGTCGAACCCAGCGAAGTACACCTCGTCCGGGCCCATGTCGGCGGCCTCCATGTAGGTCTGTGCCGTCGCGGTGAGCGCGCCGTGGTCGGCCACGACGAGGGAGACGTCCGGGTTCGAGGCCATCACGCCGGTGAACGTCGGCGTCCCGGCCTGCGCGTCGGCGTTGGTGGCCTGGTCGATCTCCTCGTAGACCACCTCGATGCCGGCGTCCTCGAAGCCGTCGATGATGCCCTGGGTCCGCTCGCCGCGACCCTCCTGGGCAAGCAGGCCCCACACGAACGCCGTCTCACCGGACTCCGCGCCGGACCGCGCGACGGCCTCCTCGGCCAGCCGCCGCCCAGCCTCATAGTTGGGCGCGCCGACGTAGCCGGTCCCCTGGGGGGCGTACTCCGCCTGGGACTCGGGCAGTTCCACGTTGACGACCGTCACCTGGATGCCCGCATCGTAGGCCTCGTCGATGAGCGGCCCCATGGCCTCGTCGCCTGGGTGGCCCATCACAGCCATGCCGTCGGGCTCGAGCGCCATCGCCTCCCGGAACTGCTGGACCATCCGCTCCTCGCTCCAGTCGGAGAAGAAGTACGTGACGTCCGGGCCCAGGTCCTCGGCGGCGGCGAGGTAGCCGTTGTGCACGTTGTTGGTGAACGGCGTTCCCTCACCGCCGCCCGGGAAGGCGGCGATCTCGACGTCCGAACACCACTTCCCTTCCGCCGGCGCTGCGGCGGTCGCGTCGCCGGCCTCGTCT
>JBMCTR010000082.1:0-6886 GCA_048622955.1 Actinomycetota bacterium | reverse complement strand
ACGTCGGACGTTGTGGATTGGCACCAGCTGTCTGACTGGGCCAGTGGCGTGCTAGCCGTAGAGGCCGCCGCCACCCGGACGGGACTTGAGCGCGTCAAGCACCCGCTGCCACCAGGAGTTCCACTCCCGCTCCTGTTCGGGCGGGGTCGGCGGCGGGTGCTCCGAGACCACGGTCGACACGCTCTCGCTGAACGCGTCGGTCACCCGCTCGTGCACGTGGGCCGCCAAGGCCTCCTGATGTGCCCGCTGTTCGGACGCCACGATCTGCAGGTGATCGTCGCGTAGTGCCCTCCAGGTCGCGATCATCATGAGGATCATGATGATGCTGAACGGCAGCGCCAGGGATATGGCTCCCGTCTGCAACGCTCCGAGGCTGCCGGCCAGCAGCAGCACGATCGCCACGGCGCCCTCCATCAGCGCCCAGAAGACCCGGCTCCAGGTGGGCGGGTTCGGGTCACCGCCGGACGCGAGCATGTCCACCACCAGCGAGCCGGAGTCGGACGAGGTGATGAAGAACGTCGCGATCAGGATCACCACGAGGAAGCTGACGACCGTCCCGCCGGAGAACCCGTCCAGCAACTGGAACAACGCCGTCTCGTCCGACGGTGCCGGAGCACCGTCGACGATCATGCCGCCCTCGCCGTTGATCTCACGGTTCAGCGCGCTGCCACCGAGGATCGCGAACCACGCGAACGTGACGATCGTCGGGACGGCCAGCACGCCGATGACGAACTGACGGACCGTCCGCCCACGGGAGATCCGGGCGATGAACATGCCGACGAACGGCGCCCAGGAGATCCACCAGCCCCAGTAGAAGATCGTCCAGAACGACTGCCATCCGATGCCGCCGTCGGGCTGGAACGTCGTGACGTCGAACGACAGCGCCGGCAGGTTCTGCAGGTACGCGCCGATCGACTGCACGAACTCGCGGAGGATGAACAGCGTCGGCCCCATCACGAGGATGAACAGAGCAACCAGGCCGGCCACGGAGACGTTGACGTTGGACAGCCACTTGATGCCGCGCTTGAGGCCCGTGACCACCGAGATGGTCGCGAACAGAGTGATCACGATGATGATCGTCACGAGCACCGCATCGCCCGGGTCCTGCAGCACGTCGAGGAACCCAAGCCCGGCACTGATCTGGGTGGCGCCAATGCCCAGCGACGTGGCCACGCCGAACAGCGTGCCGAGGATCGCGATGACGTCGATCAGATCGCCGAGCCAGCCCTTCACCCGGTCGCCCAGCAGCGGCTCCAGGGCCCACCGGATCGACACCGGACGGCCCTTGCGGAACACCGCGTAGGCGATCGCCAGGCCGACCACGACGTAGATCGCCCAGGCGTGGACGCCCCAGTGCAGCAGCGTCTGGGTCATCGCCTGCTCGGCCAGTTCTTCCGGCGTCCCCTCGACACCCGGTTTCGGGGAGGTGAAGTGCCACAGCGGCTCCGCCACACCGTAGAACACCAGGCCGATGCCCATGCCGGCGGAGAACAGCATCGCCAGCCAGCTGCCGACGCTGAAGTCCGGCTCCTCGTCATCCTTGCCCAGCTTGATGTCGCCGAGCCGGCTGATGCCGACGATCAGCGAGAAGATCACAAAGGAGGTGACGAGGATGACGTAGTACCAGCCCAACCCGCCGACGATGTTGTCCTGGATCCACGTAATAGCGCTTCCCAAGCTGTCCTGACCGACAATTCCCCAGATCACGAAGGCCACGATCAGGATGGCAGCCGGCCAGAAGACCTTCGTCGCCACACCGAATCCGGTCTGCGGGGCTACCGGAGGCGACGTACCTCCTCCGCCAGACGCGGACGGCGTCGCCTCCTCGGGTGTCGGGTTCGCGTCATTGGTCACGAGACACACCTTTCATTCGACTTTCCCCCGTAACAGCGCAACTTATCTGGCGAGCCCGCCGCTGCCAAGTGTCGCGGCCGATGGCAGACCTACTCGCCGCGCAGCGTGGCCAGCGTCTCGTCCAGGTCGTCCGACTTGATCAACACGTCCCGCGCCTTGGAGCCCTCGGACGGGCCGACGATGCCGCGGCTTTCCATCAGGTCCATCAGCCGCCCGGCCTTCGCGAAGCCGACCCGCAGCTTGCGCTGGAGCATCGAGGTGGACCCGAACTGCGTCGTGATCACCAGCTCGGCCGCCTGGCACAACAGGTCGAGATCCTCGCCGACATCCTCATCGATCTCCCGCTTCGAGCTCTGCGGCACGGTGACATCGTCGCGGTAGTCCGGCTCGAGTTGCTCCTTGCAGTGCTTGACGACGCCGGCCACCTCGCTCTCGGTGATCCAGGCCCCCTGGATCCGGATGGGCTTGCTCGCGCCCATCGGAAGGAACAGCCCGTCCCCTTCGCCGACGAGCTTCTCGGCACCGGGCTGGTCGAGGATCACCCGGGAGTCGGCCAGCGAGGACGTGGCGAACGCCAGCCGGGACGGGACGTTCGCCTTGATCAGGCCGGTGACGACGTCGACGGAGGGCCGCTGGGTGGCCAGCACCAGGTGGATGCCGGCCGCGCGCGCCAGCTGGGTGATCCGGACGACGGCGTCCTCGACGTCCCGGGGGGCGACCATCATCATGTCGGCGAGCTCGTCCACGATCACCAGCAGGTACGGGTACGGGGACAGCGCCCGCTCGCTGTCCGGTGGCGGCTTCACCCGCCCCGCGCGAACCGCCTTGTTGAAGTCGTCGATGTGCCGGAAGCCGTAGTCGTGCAGGTCGTCGTAGCGCATGTCCATCTCGCGCACGACCCACTGCAGCGCCTCAGCGGCCTTCTTCGGGCTGGTGATGATCGGTGTGATCAGGTGCGGGATGCCGTCGTAGATCGACAGCTCCACCCGCTTCGGGTCGACGAGCACCATTCGGACCTCGTCCGGCGTGGCGCGCATCAGCACCGAGGTGATCAGTGAGTTGATGCTGCTCGACTTCCCGGATCCGGTCGCGCCCGCGATCAGCAGGTGCGGCATCTTGGCGAGGTTGGCGGCCACGAAGCCGCCCTCGACGTCCTTGCCGAGCCCGACGACCATCGGGTGGTGGTCGCTGCGCGCGACCTGAGACCGGAGCACGTCGCCGAGGCTCACGGTCTCCTTGTCGGTGTTCGGGATCTCGATGCCGATCGCAGACTTGCCGGGGATCGGCGACAGGATCCGGACCTCGGCGCTGGCCACGGCGTACGAGATGTTCTTGGACAGCGCCGTCACGCGCTCCACCTTGACGCCGGGCCCGAGCTCGACCTCGTAACGGGTCACCGTCGGACCGCGCACGTAGCCGGTGACCTGAGCATCGATGTCGAACTGGTCCAGCACCCCGGTGAGCGCGTCCACGACCCGGTCGGAGGCCTTGGACCGCTGCTGATGCGGCGTGCCGCGCACGAGCGTGTCGGACGGCGGCAGCGTGTACGTCACGTCGCCGGACAGCGCGAGTTGCTCCACCCGCTGGGGAAGCTGGCTGTGCTCCGGCGGCTTGGAGGGCGTCCGCTTCTTGACCGGCGCCGTGCGCTCGTCCGAGTCCTTGCCGGGTGCCTTGTCGTGCCCTCTGTTCAGCTCGTTGTCCGGGTCGTCGTCCGGGGCCGGCGGAACGTCCACGGCGTCCGGCCTAGCGCCGGCGAGCCTGCGGGCGGCCTTCGCCGCCTCGCGCAGCAGCGGCGTGTCGTACGGCTGGTCGCCGGACGGCGTGACACCGCTCGAGTCGCCCCGGCGCTGCCGGGAGCGCCCCTTCGGCTGCCCGGCCGTCGGCTCGTCGCCCTCGGATTCCGGGGTGCCGAGCAGCCAGTCCCGTACGGCGCGGGCACGCACCGGTATCTCGTGGACGGGGGTGTGGGCCACCACCAACAGGCCGTACACCGCGACCAGGGCGAGCAGCGGAGTCGCCACCCACACTGTCAGCAGGTCGGCCGGCATCGTCGAGGCCACGTACCCGATCGCGCCCCCCGCGGCCTCCATCGCCGTCTCGCCGTCGACGGGGCGCGGCATGCCCCCGGCGATGTGGGCGAGGCCCAGCGTGCCCAGCAGCAGGCACGTCCACCCCACCAACTGCCGTCCGCCCGGTCCGTTGCGCTCCGGGTTGCGCAGCGTCCGCCAGGCGGCGAGCACCAGGAGGGCCGGAACGGCGTACGACAGCGTGCCGGTCGAGCCGGCCACGACGGCTCGGGTGACGTCGAAGACCCGGCCGTCCTGATCCCACCAGACCGCGGCGGCGACGATCACGGCCAGGCCGAGCAGCGCCAGCCCGATGCCGTCCCGGCGGTGCTCGGGGTCCAGCTCACGGGCCGTCCCCAGCCGGCGCACCACCCCGCCGATCAGGTGCGCCAGCGCCATCCAGAGCGCGGCCAGCACCCGCCCGATGCCGTTGCCGAGCCAGACCAGAACGCCCGGCTCCTTCTTCTTCGGCGGCGGGGGCGGAGGCGGCTGGCGCCGCTTCGACCGCGTAGTCCCGCCCCGGCGCGACGGCCGGGTGTCGGACTCCGCCGCCTTGGTCCGCCGGGAGCGGGCCGATGTGGACGTCCGGGAGGCCATGATCAGCATGGTACCCGTTCATCACACCAGCATCGTGCGTCACACGCCGAACGGCCGTGCCCCCTGCGGGTTGCAGGCGGGTCAGGACTCCACCACTACGGGGATGATCATCGGACGCCGGCGGTACTTCGCGTTGACCCAGCGGCCGATCGTGCGGCGGATGGTCCGCTGCAGCTGGTAGGTGTCCGCGCCGCCGCCCTCGGCGGCCTTCTCCACGGCTGTCGTGATCTCGGGCCGGATCTCGCCGAACACGCTGTCGTCCTCGGTGAACCCGCGGGCGTGGATCTCGGGCCCGCCGGTGACCTTCCCGGTGACCGAGTCGACCACGACCACGACCGAGATGAAGCCCTCCTCGCCGAGGATCCGGCGGTCCTTGAGCGAAGCCTCGGCCACACCCCCGACGGTCTCGCCGTCGACGTAGACGTACCCGCACGGCACCGCCCCCGTGACCTGCGCCACGCCGTCCGCCAGGTCGACGACAACGCCGTCCTCGGCGATCGCGATCCGCTCACGCGGCACTCCGGCGCTCTGCGCCACCTCGGCGTTGGCGTGCAGGTGCCGGTCCTCGCCGTGGATCGGCATCACGTTGCGCGGCTTGACCACGTTGTACGCGTACAGCAGCTCACCGGCGCTCGCGTGGCCCGACGTGTGCACCATCGCGTTCCCCTTGTGCACCACCGTCGCGCCTGCCCGGGTGAGGCCGTTGATGACGCGGGACACCGCGTTCTCGTTTCCGGGGATCAGCGAGGACGCCAGCACGACGACGTCCCCCGGCTCGATCCGAATGGTGGGGTGGTCGTGGTTGGCGATCCGCGACAGCGCCGCCATCGGCTCGCCCTGCGAGCCGGTGGACATCAGCACGAGCTCGTCCGGGGAGATGTCGTCGACGGACTTCAGGTCGACGAGCGTGCCCCCGGGAACGGTCAAGTAGCCGAGATCCCGCGCGATGCCCATGTTGCGGACCATCGAGCGCCCGACGAACGCGACTTTCCGCCCGTGCGCGACCGCGGCGTCGAGCACCTGCTGGACCCGGTGCACATGGCTCGCGAACGACGCGACGATCACCCGGCCCGGCGCGTCGGCGATCAGCTGGGACAGCACGGGCGCGATCTCCCGCTCGTGGGGGGTGAACCCCTGCACCTCGGCGTTCGTCGAGTCCACCATGAACAGGTCGACCCCGGCGTCGCCGAGCCTGGCGAAACCGTTCAGGTCGGTCAGGCGCCCGTCGAGCGGCAACTGGTCCAGCTTGAAGTCGCCGGTGTGCAGAATGACGCCGGCCGGGGTACGGATCGCCAGCGCGAGCGAGTCCGGTATCGAATGGTTCGTCGCCAGGAACTCCACCTCGAACGGTCCGAAGCGCTCGGTGAGGCCCTCGGTGACCTCGTACTGGTAGGAGTCGATCCGGTGCTCGGCGAGCTTGGCGTCCACCAGCGACAGGGTCAGCCGCGAGCCGACGAGCGGCAGGTCGTTCTTCGCGCGGAGCAGGAACGGGACCGCACCGATGTGGTCCTCGTGCCCGTGGGTGAGGATCACGGCCTCGACGGCGTCGAGCCGGTCCATGATGTAGTCGAAGTCCGGAAGGATCAGATCCACGCCGGGTTGGTGATCCTCGGGGAACAGGACGCCGCAGTCGACGACGAGCAGCCTGCCGCCCGACTCGAACACCGTCATGTTGCGCCCGACCTCCCCGAGGCCGCCCAGCGGAACGATACGGACGCCGCCGTCGACGAGCGGCGGCGGCGCGGTCAGTTCGGGATGAGGGTGGCTCAACGCAGGCCCGCCTCCGCGAGATCGGAGTGCAGCACCTCGACCTGGGCGTCGGTGGCCGGCAGGAGCGGCGGGCGCATCCACCGGCTGCCGATGACCCCGGCCTGCTCCACCGCGGCCTTGGCCATGATCGCCCCTTGGGTCCGCGTCATGATGCCGCGCACCGCCGGGATGAGGCGCTGGTGGATGCGCAGCGCCTCGGCGGTGTCGCCGGCGTCGAACGCGCGCACCATCGCCACGTACTGCGCCGCGGCGACGTGCGCGACCACGCTCACCATGCCGACGGCGCCGACGGCGAGCAGCGGCAGGTTGAGCGCGTCCTCGCCGGAGTAGAACGCGAGCCCGGTGCGCGCGATCACGTCGCTGGACGCGAACAGGTTGCCCTTCGCGTCCTTGACCGCGACGATCCGGTCGTGCTCGGCGAGCCGCAGCAGCGTCTCGGTCTCGATGGGCACCACGGAACGCGGCGGGATGTCGTAGAGGATGACCGGCAGTCCCGTGGCGTCGGCCGCCGTCCGGAAGTGGTGGAGCAGGCCCTCCTGCGGCGGCCGGTTGTAGTACGGCGTGACGACGAGCAGCCCGTGCGAGCCGGCCTTCTCCGC
>JBMCTR010000081.1:0-6908 GCA_048622955.1 Actinomycetota bacterium | reverse complement strand
GCCCCGCGCCGTCCGGCTCGACGCCCGGCGCCGGCGCCGGGTCCGCCTCGTCGACTCGGGGAGCGAGCAGCCGGTTCGCGCCGGAGGCGAGCATCATGAACGCCGCGCCGGCCAGGCCGATGGCCGCCGCCACGACGTACGGCGACAGGAAGGTGTCCACCCTGGCTCTCCCGTAGTCGGACACGGCTTGATACAACGGTACCGCCGAATGGAACCCCCGTCGCGGGTCCGCTTCGGCCTAGATCGCGCCGGGAGCATATCCGGTCTCGCCCGACGGAAAACGGCACGCGGTGTGACCCGGGCCACATCGTCCGCACGGGCAGATCCGGTACAGATAAGATTGGCAGCAAACGCGTGGTTGTACCAGACTGGGTTGGTGCCGCCAGGGCGAGCGCTCGTGAGGAGGCGTTAGCACGCGGTGAGCGCTAAACATACTGAACAGCTCGACCGTGTCGTGATCCGCTTCGCCGGTGATTCCGGCGACGGCATGCAACTGACAGGAGACAGGTTCACCTCCGCGACTGCGGTCTTCGGTAACGACCTGTCGACGCTGCCGAACTTCCCGGCCGAGATCCGGGCACCGGCGGGCACGCTGCCCGGAGTCTCGAGCTTCCAACTGCACTTCGCCGACCACGACATCCTGACCCCCGGAGACGCGCCGGACGTGCTGGTCGCGATGAACCCGGCGGCGCTCAAGGCGAACCTGGGCGACGTGCCGAAGGGGTCAACGATCATCGTCGACACGGGCGAGTTCACGCCGAAGGCGCTGAAGAAGGTCGGGTACGACAGCAACCCGCTGGAGGACGGCAGCCTCGAGGCGTACAAGGTGCACGGCGTCGACCTCACCGGCATGACGATGGAGGCGCTCGCCGAGTTCGGCCTCACCCGCAAGCAGGCCGGCCGATCGAAGAACATGTTCGCCCTCGGCCTGCTGTCCTGGTTGTACGGCCGCCCGATCGACGGCACCGTCCGGTTCCTGGAGTCGAAGTTCGCACGCAACGCGACGATCCGGGACGCCAACATCAAGGCGCTGCGGGCGGGCTGGAACTACGGCGAGACCACCGAGGACTTCGCCGTCCAGTACGAGATTCCGCCGGCGAGGCTGCCGTCCGGCACCTACCGCAACATCACCGGCAACCTCGCCCTCGCCTACGGTCTCATCGCCGCCTCCCGGCAGTCCGGCCTGCCGCTGTTCCTCGGCTCGTACCCGATCACGCCGGCGAGCGACATCCTGCACGAGTTGTCCAAGCACAAGCGGTTCGGGGTCCGGACGTTCCAGGCCGAGGACGAGATCGCCGGGGTGGGCGCGGCACTCGGCGCGTCCTTCGGGGGAGCGCTCGGTGTCACCACCACGTCCGGCCCGGGCGTGACGCTGAAGGCGGAGACCGTCGGTCTCGCGGTCGCGCTCGAACTGCCGCTCGTCATCTGCGACATCCAGCGGGGCGGGCCCTCGACCGGCCTGCCCACCAAGACCGAGCAGGCCGACCTGCTGCAGGCGATGTTCGGGCGCAACAGCGAGGCCCCGCTTCCGATCGTCGCGCCGCGTTCCCCCGGCGACTGCTTCGACGCGGCGCTCGAAGCGGTGCGGATCGCGGTGACGTACCGGACCCCGGTGTTCCTGCTGTCGGACGGGTACCTGGCCAACGGCTCGGAGCCGTGGCGGATCCCTGCGGTCGACGACCTCCCGGCGATCGACCCGGCGTTCGCCACCGGGCCGAACCACCGCAACGGCGGCGACCCCGATTTCTGGCCGTACCTGCGCGACCCGGAGACGCTTGCCCGGCCGTGGGCGGTCCCGGGGACCCCGGGTCTCGAGCACCGGATCGGCGGCATCGAGAAGGCCGACGGGACCGGCAACATCTCCTACGACCCGGACAACCACGACCGGATGGTGCACCTCCGGCAGGCGAAGGTGGACGGCGTCGCCGGCATCCCCGACCTGGAGGTGGACGATCCATCCGGCCGGGCCACGGTGCTCGTCGTCGGGTGGGGGTCGTCGTACGGTCCGATCGGCGCTGCGGTCAAGCGGGTCCGCGCGTCCGGGCACGACGTCGCCCAGGCCCACTTCCGGCACCTCAACCCGCTACCCGCCAACACCGGCGAGGTGCTGCGCTCGTACGAGCACGTGCTCCTGCCCGAGATGAACATGGGGCAGCTCGCGATGCTGCTGCGGGCGAGGTACCTCGTCGACGTCATCGGATACAACAAGGTGCGCGGGCTCCCGTTCTCCGTCGATGAGCTCGCCACCGTCATCAAGGACGTGATCAGCAGTGGCTGAGACGGCCACCGAACCGGAACTGCCAGGGCTACGAGACATTCCCACCTCCGACGCGCCCCAGACGAAGAAGGAGTACACCAGCGACCAGGAGGTCCGGTGGTGCCCCGGCTGCGGCGACTACGCGGTCCTCGCGACCGTGCAGGGGTTCCTGCCAGAGCTTGGCCTGCGCCGCGAGAACCTCGTGTTCATCTCCGGCATCGGGTGCGCCGCGCGGTTCCCGTACTACATGAACACCTACGGCCTGCATTCGATCCACGGGCGGGCTCCGGCGATCGCCACCGGGCTGGCCACCACCCGTCCCGACCTGTCGGTGTGGGTGGTCACCGGCGACGGGGACGGCCTGTCGATCGGCGGCAACCACCTCATACACGCCATGCGGCGCAACGTGAACCTGACGATCCTGCTGTTCAACAACCGTATCTACGGGCTCACCAAGGGCCAGTACTCGCCCACCTCGGAGCTCGGCAAGGTCACCAAGTCGACGCCGCTCGGCTCACTCGACGCGCCGTTCAACCCGGTCTCGCTGGCTCTCGGCGCCGAGGCGACGTTCGTCGCCCGCACCATCGACTCCGATCGCAAGCACCTCACGTCGGTGCTGCGGGCGGCCGCGGCACACCGGGGCACGTCGTTCGTGGAGATCTACCAGAACTGCAACATCTTCAACGACGGCGCGTTCGAGATCCTGAAGAGCCCCGACACCCGGGACGAGGCCGTCATCCGGCTCGAGCACAAGGAGCCGATCCGGTTCGGGTCCCACGGGGTGCGGCGCAACCCGGCGACCGGCGCACCGGAGGTGTGCGACGCGGAGGATCCGGGCCTGCTGGTGCACGACGCGCACGCCGACGACCCGTCCACCGCGTTCGCGCTCTCCCGGCTTGCCGACCCCGGGACCCTCGACCGGTCGCCGATCGGCGTCTTCCGCGACGTCGACCGTCCGACATACGACGACCTGATGGCCGGGCAACTGCGGCACGCCGCCGAGACCCATGGGGACGGCGACCTCGCCACGCTGCTGGCCGGCACCGACACCTGGACCGTCGAGTAGCCTTCCTTGCTGAGTTGTCCGGCCGGACAACTCGCCTGCCAGGGCAGACGCGCCCGCCGGACCTGACAGGTCGGGCGGCCGAGGGAGGAGGTCGAGCCGTTGCCGGATACCGCCAACAGCACGGCCGGGTTCGGCACCACAGCCGGGCTCGACTACGACGTCGTCGTGGTGGGCTCCGGCTTCGGCGGGTCGGTGGCCGCGCTCCGGCTGTCCGAGAAGGGGTACCGGGTGGGGGTGCTCGAGGCCGGGCGCCGGTTCACCCGCGAGACGCTGCCGCGCAACTCGTGGGACGTCAAGAACTTTCTCTGGGCTCCCCGGCTCGGCCTGTACGGCATCCAGCGCATCCACCTGCTGCGCAACGTCCTGATCCTCGCCGGCGCGGGCGTGGGAGGCGGGTCGCTCAACTACGCGAACACGCTGTACGAGCCGCTCGACGAGTTCTACACCGACCCCCAGTGGCGTGACATCACCGACTGGCGGGACGAGCTCGCGCCGTTCTACGACCTCGCCCGGCGGATGCTGGGTGCCCGCACCAACCCGACGATGACCCCTGCCGACCTCCACCTGCGCAAGATCGGCGAGGATCTCGGCGTTGGGCACACGTTCCGGCTCACCCCGGTTGGCGTGTACTTCGGGGACGGGACGGACGGCGGCGACCCGCCCGACCGCCGCTTGGACCCCGGCGAGGACGCCGGCGACCCGTACTTCGGCGGCGCGGGACCGCGGCGCCGGGCGTGCCTGCAGTGCGGCGAGTGCATGACCGGCTGTCGGCACGGCGCAAAGAACACGCTGACCGAGAACTACCTGTACTTCGCCGAGCGCGCCGGCGCGGTGATCCACCCGCTGACGACGGTCGCCCGCGTCCGCGAGCTACCGGGCGCCGATGGAGGGTTCGCGGTCGACACGGTCCGGACGGGCTCCCGCCGCCGGCGGACGTTCAGCGCAGGTCAGGTGGTGATCGCCGCCGGGACGTACGGCACGCAGACCCTGCTGCACGCGATGCGCGACTCGGGAACGCTCCCCCGGCTGTCGCCGCGGCTCGGCACGTTGACCCGCACCAACTCGGAGGCGCTGGTGGGCGCCGTAACCCGCGCGGTGCGTCCGTCCGAGGACTTCACGCGGGGTGTGGCGATCACGTCGTCGATCCATCCGAACGAGCACACCCACATCGAGCCGGTGCGCTACGGCAGGGGCTCGAACGCGATGGGGCTGCTGACGACCATCGCCATCCCCGGTGGTGGGAGGGTGCCGCGGTGGGCCCGGTTCCTCGGCCGGGCGGCCCGGCACCCGGTGGTGTTCGCCCGCAGCCTCTCGGTCCGCAACTGGTCGCAGCGGACGTTCATCGGGCTCGTGATGCAGTCGCTGGACAACTCGCTGACCACGTACACCAGGCGGCGACTGCTCACCGGCCGCCGACGGCTCACCTCGCGCCAGGGCCACGGGGCACCGAACCCCGTGTGGATCCCCGAGGCGCAGGATCTCGCGGAGCGGGTGGCCGCCGAGATCGACGGTGTTCCCGGTGGCACGCTCGGCGACATCATCAACGCGCCCATGACCGCGCACTTCCTCGGCGGCTGCCCGATCGGCGACAGCCCCGACACCGGCGTCGTCGACCCGTACCACCGGCTGTACGGCTACCCCGGCATTCACGTTGTCGACGGCTCGGCCGTCTCGGCCAACCTCGGCGTCAACCCGGCCCTGACCATCACCGCCCAGGCCGAGCGGGCGATGTCGATGTGGCCCAACAGGGGCGAGCGCGACCCCCGGCCGCCGCAGGGCGCGAAGTACGTCACCGTCCCGGCGGTGCCTCCGCACAGCCCCGCCGTGCCGGACACCGCCTACGCCGCCCTGCCCTACTGATCCGTCAGCGAGCCCGGGATATGGCAACTCCCCTGTTCGACGACCGGATGCGGCGCCGCCAGAAGGCGCGCAACATCCTCCAGGGTCTCCTGCTGTTCGCCGCCATGGTCGCCGCGTTCGCCCTGCTGGTGTGGCTGATCTTCGGTCTTGTCGGCCTGCTGATGGTCGGCGTCATGGCCGCCACGGTGCTGCTGCTCCGCCCGCGAGTGCCCACGCGCTGGATGCTGGCGATGTACGGCGCGCAGCCGCTGCCGGAGCGGGCGGCACCGCAACTCCACCGGTACGTGCGCGAACTGACGCGCCGAGCCGGGATCTCCCGGCCTCCCGGGCTCTACTACGTCGCCAGCCCGATCATGAACGCCTTCGCCGTGGGACGAGGGAACGACGCCGCGCTGGCCGTCACCGACGGACTGCTCCGCGGGCTCACCGCCAGGGAGGTGGTGGGCGTCCTCGCGCACGAGATCAGCCACATCCGCGCCGGCGACACCACCATCATGAGCCTCTCCGATGCCATCGGCCGGCTCGTCCAAGGGCTCTCCTACGTGGGGATCTTCGTGGTCGTGGCCACCCTTCCCCTCATCGTTGCCGGCGACCTGCGGCCACTGCTCGTCGCCGCCGTCCTGATCGTGCTGCCGACGGTGGTCACGCTCCTCCAGTTCGCCCTGTCCCGGTCTCGCGAGTACGACGCCGACCTCGAGGGCGCGTCCCTCACCGGCGACCCGGAAGGGCTGGCCGGCGCACTGGAAGCGCTCCAGTACGGCGACGGCCGGATCTGGGAGAGGATCCTCGTGCCCCACGGCCGTGTGCCCGATCCCCTGCTGCTCCGCACCCACCCACCGACCGATGAGCGGACCCGGCGGCTGCGTGCCCTGACGCCGAGGCGGCACCGGCCGTTGCCGACCAGCGGCGTTCGTACGGCTCCCGCCGGCTACTCCCGAGTCGTCGCATCGCCGCGGCTGCGGCCGCCGGGCATCAGGTGGTGACGGGCGGTTGTCCTGTCCGCTCCGCGTGCGACATCTGGCGCAGGCTGGCGCTCCCTCGGCGCTCTCTACCTGCAGCAATCGGTGTGCCTCCTGCGAGCCCGGGACGGCCTCATGCGCCGAAGTGGGCCGACTGACCGTGATGGACGGAGGCTGACGGCATGGCCGGGTGGTGGGAAGCCCTGCTCGCTGTCGGGATCGCACTGGTGGCTGTGTGGCTCGCGCTCGTGATGGTGTTGCTGCTCGTGAAACCCAAGCGCAGCCTGCTCGCTGAGGTGTTGCGGCTGCTGCCTGACCTGTTGCGGCTGCTCCGGCGCCTCGCCGCCGACGCCGGCGTGCCGCGCAGGGTTCGGCTTCGCCTCGGGTTGCTCCTGGCGTACCTGGCGATCCCGATCGACTTGATCCCCGACTTCGTGCCGGTGCTCGGCTACGCCGACGATGCCATCATCGTCACCCTCGCCCTGCGCAGCACCGTCCGAAGCGCCGGCCTAGAAACGGTACGAACGCACTGGCCCGGCACCGACGACGGCTTCGCCGCCCTGTGCCGCCTCACCGGACTGCCCACCGGCCACACAGCCGACGCTGGCGACGATCCAAGACCAACGGAATCCGCCAACAAGATCTGAACAGAATCGCCCTCAGCCGTTCAGATCTACCTGACGGAGCGCAGCTCACCTCGGGCGCCATCCGCCACCTTCAATCGGAGGACAGCGGCTATCGCCGACGTCCCGTGGTTGTCGGACCC
>JBMCTR010000080.1:0-6920 GCA_048622955.1 Actinomycetota bacterium | reverse complement strand
ACCACCGGCCTGCCACCGTCCGCCGGGTTGGGTGCGCACCCGCGCGGCGCCGCGCCGAACGGCGGAGTGCTGGCGGCTGCGGAGCAGGACGACGCCGACCACGACGGTCTCGCGCCCTCTGGTGCGGACGTGTCGCACCGCGTGCGACCGGTCGGACCGACCGTTCCGGGAGCCCGACCGGCGAGCGGGGCGCCGCGGGCGGCCACGGGTGTCGCGTCGACCGTGCACGGACGGGCCCCGCCGGCGTAGAGCGGTCCTTGCCGATCTGATCGCTCCCGTAGGAAGGCCCTGCCGTGAACCGG
Source organism: Actinomycetota bacterium (assembly GCA_048622955.1). GTDB lineage: Bacteria > Actinomycetota > Actinomycetes > Jiangellales > Jiangellaceae > JBMCTR01. The sequence goes on along the minus strand of JBMCTR010000080.1, from coordinate 6,618 downwards.
TCGTCCGTGGTGCGCGCCCTGCTGGCGCTCGCCGTCCTGTCGCTGTCCGGATACTTCGTCCTCACCTCGTCTCCCACCCTGGGGCTCGACCTGCGCGGCGGCGCGCAGATGGTGTTCGAGACCCGCGATACCGAGACCGTCGAAGCCAATGCCGAGACGACGGACCAGGCGCTCCAGGTCTTCCGCCGCCGGGTCGACGCGCTCGGCCTCGCCGAGCCGACGCTGACCCGGTCCGGCGAGAACCGGATCATCGTCGAGCTTCCGGGGGTCACCGATCCCGATGAGGTCGCCGAGACCATCGGGCAGACGGCCCAGCTCACCTTCCGCCCCGTGCTCGGGACCGCCGACCAGTCGCAGACCGAGGGCGAGGGGGACGGAGCCGCCGGCGACGGCGAGGGCTCGGACGGTCAAGAAGACTCGGCGGACGCCGACGCCGAGCGGGTGCTGCCGGATGAGGACGGCGTGCCGCTGCGGCTCGGCCCGGTGGCGATCAGCGGCGACTCCGTCGGCGGTTCGGAGGCGGTGCTCGATCCCCAGACCGGCGCCCAGTGGTACGTGAACGTCGACTTCGTGGGCGAGGGCCCCGACGCATGGCAGGAACTCACCGCGGAGCAGGCCTGCTTCCCTCCGGGGGACCCGCAGCGCCGAGTAGCGATCATCCTTGACGACCAGGTCATCTCCTCGCCGCAGGTCCACCCGTCCGTGCAGTGTGACGTCGGAATCCCCGGCGGCACGACGCAGATCACCGGCAACTTCGACGCCGAGTCCGCTCAGGAGCTCGCCGCGCTCATCGAGGGCGGCGCGTTGCCCGTCGACGTGGTCGCCATCGAACGACGCGTGGTAGGCCCCACGCTGGGCCAGGCCGCGATCGACGCCAGCTTCCAGGCGGCGGTCATCGGTATCGCGATCACCGGCGCGTTCATCCTGTTCGTCTACCGGATGCTCGGGGTCGTCGCGGCCATCGCGCTGGGCGGCTACGCCCTCATCGCGTTCGGCACTCTCACCGCGCTGGGCGCCACCTTGACGCTGCCCGGCCTCGCCGGCTTCGTGCTCGCCATCGGGATGGCCGTGGACGCGAACATCCTCGTGTTCGAGCGAGCACGGGAGGATTATGTCGACGGCAACCTGAAGAGCGGGCGCAAGGCCGTCCAGAGCGGGTTCCGCAACGCGCTGTCGGCGATCGCGGACTCCTCGGTCACCACGCTGCTCGCAGCCGGGCTGCTGTTCTTCCTCGCATCCGGCCCCGTCCGCGGCTTCGGCATCACCCTGACCATCGGCGTGCTGTCCTCGCTGTTCGCCGCCCTGGTGCTGACCAGGGTGCTCGCCGAGTGGCTGATCGAGCGCGGCTGGTCGCAGCGGCACCCGAGGGCGACCGGGATCGGGCAGCACACCCAGTTCCGGCAGTGGCTGCGCCGTATCCAGCCGGCGCTGATGGCCCGCGGCCGCCGGTTCCTCGCCGTCTCGCTGCTCGCCGTGATCCTGGCGGGAGCGGGCATCGCGGTCCGCGGCCTCAACCTCGGTGTCGAGTTCACCGGTGGACGGCAACTCGCGATCGACACCGCCGAGCAGGTCGACATCGAGGAGGCCCGGGAGGCCGTCTCGGACGCGGGCTACCCGAACGCGATCGTCCAGGAGACGGGGGACGCGGACGTCTCCGTGCGCACCGTGGAGCTCAGCGACGCGGAGAAGGACCGGATCGTGAACGCGGTCGGCGAGCTGGGCGGAGGTGCGGAGCTCGCACGGGACGAGCTGATCGGGCCCAGCCTCGGCGAGGAGCTTCGCCGCAACGCGTACATCGCGCTCGCGGTGGCGCTCGCCGCCCAGCTGGCCTACCTGGCGATCCGGTTCCGATGGACGCTCAGCGCTGGCGCGGTGACGGCGCTGTTCCACGACGTGATCGTGGTCCTCGGGATCTTCGCGTGGCTGGGCAAGCCCATCGACGGGATCTTCCTGGCCGCTATCCTGACGGTCATCGGATACTCGGTCAACGACACCGTGGTGGTCTTCGACCGGGTTCGCGAGGAACGCAACGCCGACTGGGACCGGCCGTTCCGCGATACGGCCAACGTGGCCGTCCTCGACACCCTCCCCCGGTCGCTGAACACCGGCCTGAGCACGCTGTTCATCCTGGTGGCGCTGCTGATCCTGGGCGGCGACTCGCTGTCCAACTTCGCCTTGGCGCTGGTGATCGGCATTGCGATCGGGACGTACTCGTCGAACCTGACGGCCGCGCCGGTCGCCGTCGAGCTCGAGGAGCGCTACCCCGCGCCGAGGCCGGAGCCGAAGGAGAAGGTCCGCGACGCGCGCTCGCGCGACGACCCGAACTACGGCGCCGTGGTGTGACCTCGGTTCGATCACGTTCGGCAGGGGCGCCCGTGCCGCGGCAGGCGTGCGTGCCTGCCGCGGTCAGGCTGCGGGTGCCGAACGTGATCGAACGGCGTCGGCGCGGCGCATCGCGTCGGCGTAGATCGGCCCGGGCCTGAGCGGCAGCGCCCGCAGCACCGTGCGCCCCATCCTGGCGGTGACCGTGGCGGCCACGTCGGTCGTCGGAAGGCCGGGCATCCGGTACAGCCGCCGCGCCCAGCGGGGCAACAGCGAGAAGCCCGCCGCGGCGACCCCGACCCACGCCGGCCTGACCGGCGTCCACCCCAGCCCCTTCGGCATCGGCGGCACGGCCAGAAACCGGGCGACGTCGACCGCGGGAGCAGTGAGGGCGAGCTCGGGCCTCATCCGCCGGTAGTAATCCTCGACCTCCGTCGCCGAGGACGGCACGGTGTCCGGGTCCAGGCCCACCAGCTCGGCCGCGCGGAGCTGTTCGACGAGGTACCGGTCCACGTCCGCGTCCGTCAGCCGCACCCCGGACCGGCGCGCCGTCGTCACGAACGAATCGACCTCGGTGACGTGCACCCAGCGGAGCAGGTCCGGCTCATCGATGCGGAACTCCTCGCCGGTGTTCGGATCCCTCGCCCGCAGCCGGCCGTGCAGCCGCCGCAGCCGCCGGCCCGCCCGCTCGGCGTCCTCCGTGGTGCCGTAGATCACCGTGCCGACGTACTCCCCCGTACGCATCAGCCGGCCCCACGGGTCGTCGCGGTAGTTCGAGTTCTGGATGACGCCCTCGAGCGCCCGTGGATGCAGCGCCTGCAGGTACAGCGCGCGCAGGCCGGCCACCCACAGGATCGGCTCGGCGTGGACCCGCCAGCTCACACTGTCCGGCCCGAACAGCCCGAGGTCGACGTCACCCATGTCTGTGATACTGCCACGGTGCCGTTGCCGCGGCAGGCCGTTCCCGACGCCGGTCGGAGATCCGTCAGCCCACGCCGCGGGGCCGGAACTGCACACTGATGCGGGGGCCGGTCGGCCGTGCCGTCTTGGGGACGGAGTGCTCCCACGTCCGCTGGCACGAGCCTCCCATCACCAGCAGGTCGCCGTGGCCGAGTTGGAAGCGCGGTCCGCGGCCGCCGCCGCGCGGCCGCAGCGCCAGCGTGCGCGGCGTGCCGAGCGAGAGGATCGCGACCATGGTGTCCTCCTCGCTGCCGCGTCCGATCCGGTCGCCGTGCCACGCGACGCTGTCCCGGCCGTCCCGGTAGAAGGCCAGGCCCGCCGTCACGAACGGCTCACCCAGTTCCGCGTCGTAGTGCTCGTTCAGCGACGTCCTCGCCTGCTCCAGCGCGGGGTCGGGAAGCTGCTCGCCCTCGCCGTACCAGCACACCAGTCGCGGCACGTCCACGACGCGGTCGTACATCCACCGCCGCTCCGCCTGCCACGGAGCGTGCCCGGCAAGCCGCTCGAACAGCACGTCCGAGCCGCGGATCCATCCGCGCCGGACATCGACCCACGCCCCTTCGGTCAGCTCGGTACGCGCGACCGAGCCGGCGAGCGGGCCGACCTCCGGGCCGTCAACGGCCTGATCGAGCAGCGACCCCTGGAGCGCGAACTGCATACGAACCAGCATACGTAGACTTGTCCGGGTCGACCGGTGCTACGTCCCTGGTCAGGGAGTTGTCCGGCCTGACAACCCGCCGAGCCTCGCCGAAGCCTGGACCCCTGCATGCTGACCGATCTCCTTCCCGAGACCGCCGACCCGGACGCGCTCTACGAGCGGTTCACCGCCTGGTCCTCGCAGCAGGGCTTCGAGCTCTACCCCGCACAGGACGAGGCCGTGATCGGGCTGGTCTCCGGATCGCACGTCATCCTCAACACGCCCACTGGCTCGGGCAAGAGCCTGGTGGCGGTGGCCGCCCACTTCGCGTCCCTCGCGCGCGGGGAGCGGACGTTCTACACCGCGCCGCTCAAGGCCCTGGTCTCGGAGAAGTTCTTCGACCTCGTCGGCGCGTTCGGGGCCGCGAACGTCGGAATGATGACCGGCGACTCCAGCGTCAACGCGCAGGCGCCCATCGTGTGCTGCACCGCCGAGGTGCTGGCCAACATCGCCCTGCGCGACGGCGCCGACTCGGACGTCCGCCAGGTCGTGATGGACGAGTTCCACTTCTACGCCGACCCGCAGCGGGGGTGGGCCTGGCAGGTGCCGCTGCTGGAGTTGCCGCACGCACAGTTCCTGCTGATGTCCGCGACGCTGGGCGACGTCACGTTCTTCGAGCGGGACCTGCGCCGCCGCACCGGCCGGGAGGTCGCCGTCGTCGCCTCCGCGGAGCGTCCCGTCCCGCTGACGTTCTCGTACAGCACCGAGCCGATGCACGAGTTGCTCGACGAGTTGGTCAGCACGCACCGGGCGCCGGTCTACGTCGTGCATTTCACCCAGCAGGCCGCGGTTGAGAGAGCCCAGGCGCTGACCAGCGCGAACGTAGCGTCACGGGAGCAGCGCGACGCGATCGCGGCGGAGATCGGCGGGTTCCGGTTCCGGTCGGGGTTCGGCAAGACGCTGTCGCGGCTGGTCCGGCACGGCATCGGAGTGCACCACGCGGGCATGCTGCCGAAGTACCGGCGGCTGGTCGAACGGCTGACGCAGGCCGGGTTGCTCAAGGTCGTGTGCGGGACGGACACCCTCGGGGTGGGGATCAACGTCCCGATCCGCACGGTGGTGCTCTCCGGGCTGTCGAAGTTCGACGGAGCGCGCACCCGGCACCTCACCGCACGGGAGTTCCACCAGATCGCCGGGCGGGCCGGGCGGGCGGGGTTCGACACGACGGGCGATGTCGTCGTCCAGGCGCCGGAGCACGTGATCGAGAACGAGCGCGCGCTGGCGAAGGCCGGTGACGACCCGAAGCGGCGACGGAAGGTCGTCCGCAAGAAGCCGCCCGAGGGCTTCGTGTCATGGGGGAAGGGGACGTTCGAGCGGCTCGTCGCGTCCCCGCCCGAGCCGCTGACCTCCAGCTTTCAGGTGAGCCACGCGATGGTCCTCGGCGTCATCAGCCGGCCGGGCGACGCGTTCACCGCGATGCGCCGGCTGCTGACCGACAACCACGAGCCGCCGTCCGCCCGCGTCGGCCACATCCGGCGGGCGATCGCGATCTACCGCGCGCTGCGGGCGGCGGGGGTCGTCGAGCAACTCGACGCTCCCGACGAACAGGGGCGGACCATCCGGCTTACCGTGGACCTGCCCGAGGACTTCGCGCTCAACCAGCCGCTGTCGCCGTTCGCGCTCGCCGCGTTCGACCTGCTCGACCCGGAGTCGCCGACGTACGCGCTCGACGTCGTGTCCGTCATCGAGGCGACGCTGGACGACCCGCGCCAGGTGTTGTCCGCCCAGCAGTTCGCGGCGCGGGGCGAGGCCGTCGCGGCGATGAAGGAGGAGGGGCTGGACTACGACGAGCGGATGGAGCTGCTCGAGGAGGTCACCCACCCGCAACCGCTCGCCGAGTTGCTCGAGCATGCCTTCGCCGTGTACCAGCAGTCCCACCCGTGGGTGGCGGACTACGAGCTCTCGCCGAAGTCCGTCGTCCGCGACCTCTACGAGCGCGCGATGACGTTCGGCGACTACGTCTCCCACTACCGGCTCGCCCGCTCGGAGGGGCTGGTGCTGCGCTACCTCGCCGACGCCTACCGGGCGCTGCGCCAGACGGTGCCGGACCAGGCCCGTACGGAGGAACTCGACGACCTGGTCGAGTGGCTGGGCGAGCTGGTGCGCCAGGTCGACTCCAGCCTTCTCGAGGAGTGGGAACGGCTGACCAGCCCGGATGCCGCTGCGGCCGAGGTGCGGCCACCGACCGCCGGCGACGACAGGGCGCGCGGCGTCACCGCCAACCCGCGGGCGTTCCGGGTGATGGTGCGCAACGAGATGTTCCGGCGGGTCGAGCTCGCCGCCCGCCGGCACTGGGAGGACCTCGGCGCGCTGGACGCGGCGTCGGGCTGGGACGCCGACGCCTGGGCCGCGGCGTTGCAGCCGTACTTCGAGGAGCACGCCGACATCGGCATCGACGCGGACGCCCGGAGCCCGCAGCTGCTGCTGATCACCGAGGTCGACTCCAGGTGGGACGTCCGGCAGATCATCGACGATCCCGCCGGCGACCACGACTGGGGTATCAGCGCATCCATCGACCTCGAGGCGTCCGACGAGGCGGGCCACGCCGTCGTGCGGGTGACCGACGTCGCCCCGCTGTGAGCCGCATTGATCACGTTAACCACCGGATTGGGTCGTTCACCAGGCCAGTTGGCCTGGTG
>JBMCTR010000079.1:0-6943 GCA_048622955.1 Actinomycetota bacterium | reverse complement strand
ACGAGCCCGTCGTCGTCCCGGAACAGCAGGTCGACGTACCCCTCGACGAGCGTGCCGTCCACCACCGTCCCGACGTACGTCTCGCGCCAGCGCGGCCGCGCCGCCGCCCGCACCACCACCGGCGACAGCAGCGCGGCGCGCACCGCGTCGGCGATCTCCCCCGCCATCCCCGGCACGCCTTCCGCCAGCGCCTGCCCCGCGGCCAGGTCATCGACACCGTCGCCGGTCACCAGGTCGACCGTCTGCAGCACACCGTGCACGGCCCGGCCGACCGCGGTGCCGTACCGGCCCTTCACCCAGGGCCGCAGCTCGAGGTCGCGCGGCTGCTTCGCGAGCCCGTACTGCACGAAAGCCGGCAGCTTCACGGTCGCTCGCCCGTGCGCGATGTCGGTCGCCGACTCGGCCTCCCGCCGCCGCCCGTTGCGCAGTGCCGCGTCGCGCTGGGCGGACCACTCGTCCCAAGCGGGCAACGGCTCGCGCACCACCGGCGTCCGTGCAGGCGGCGGCACCGGCGACGCCGGTGGCGCCCACACCTCGTGCTCCGCGCCGCGGCACGCCTCGGCCACCAGCTCCGCAGGGCACGACCGGCCCTCCCGCCGGTGCAGCGACACCGCCAGGTGGTGCTGCGCCCGGGTGCACGCCACGTAGAGCAGGCGCACGTCCTCACAGTCCTCGAAGACCATCTCCTCGTCGTCGGCGTCGTCGTACCCGGCCGTCTCGACGCCGCTGCGGGGCCGCACCTCGCAGCCGCCGTCGTCCGGCCACAGCACCAGCGGCCGCCGCGAAGACCCCGGCCACGACAACCCGGCGACGATCACGAACGGGAACTGCAGCCCCTTCGACGCGTGGATCGTCGTGATGCGCACCGCGTCGGTGTCGGTCTCGGGCAGCACGGTCTCGCTCACCCGGGCGGCGTCCTCGGCCTGCCGCTTCGCCCACCGCAGGTACTCCCGCAGCGACCCGTGCTCGGACTCGGACCACGCGCGGGCCTGGTCCACGACGAACCGCAGCCTGCGCCACGTCTCGCGGTAGCGCGGCGAGTCCACCGCCGTCTCCAGCACGCGGCGGCGCTCGATGACCTCGTCCAGCAGCTCGGACGGCGTGAGCCGCGAGCGCCGCTTCGCCCAGTCGCGCAGCGCGGCCAGCCCGTCAGCGACCCGTCCATCGTGGACCGGTTCGGCGAACGGGTTCCACGACCCGCCGGCCGCGCGCCACCGCCACAGCTCGGCGTCCGAGCAGCCGAACATCGGCGCCCGCAGCGTCGACAGCACGGCGAGGTCGTCGGTCGGGTCGTCCACCGCCTGGGCGCACAGCATCAGCTCCCGGACCTCCGGGGCGGAGTAGACGAAGGTCGCCGCCTCGGTGCGGTACGGGATGCCGGCCGCGTCGAGCTGCTGCTCCAGGCCGTTGATCGACGTCCGGGTGGGCGCGAGGATCGTGATGTCCGCCAGGCTCAGCGGGCGGCCCCCGGCGTGCCAGCCCTCGGCGATCGCCTGCCGGATCAGCACCGCGATGTCCTGCGCCTGCCGCTGCCGGATCTCGTCCGCGGTCGGCTTGCCGGTGTCCGCGTCGACGCCGAAAACCAGCACGGGCGGCCCAGCGCCGGGGGACGACGGCGGGCGGTCCGGACGAGGAGCCAGCGGACGGTAGGCCGGCTGCGCCTGCGGCGTCTCGGAGATCAGCGTGCCGAACACGTGGTTCACCCACGCCAGGATCTCCGGCGCGGAGCGGAAGTTCGTGCTCAGCGTCAGGGTCTCCCCCAGCGTGTCCTGCGCCTGCAGGTACGTCCGGATGTCGGCGCGGCGGAACCGGTAGATGGACTGCTTGGCGTCCCCGACGAAGAACAGCGCGCCTTCGGGCACCTCGACGTCGCGCCAGTCCGGCTGCCCGGCCGCCGCGCCGCCGGCGATCCGGACGGCGAGCTCGACCTGGATCGGGTCGGTGTCCTGCGACTCGTCGAGCAGGATCCGCTCGTACCGCCGCGACAGGTGCTCCCGCGCCTCCGCGCTGCTCCGCACCAGCCGGCGGGCGAGCACGAGCAGGTCGTGAAAGTGCAGCCGGCCGTCGACGATCCGCTCGTCCGCGGCGTCGAGCGTGTCGACGGTGAGCCGGGCGAGCAGCAGCTGCAGCACGTCGTGGACGACAAGATTGCGCGTGGCGTTCGCTTCGGCATGCAGGGCGTTGAACGCGCCACGGACCTCGTCGACGGGGCACGACCACGAGGCCTTCCGGCCGGACCTCCCGGGCTTCGGGACGTCGCCGAGCAGCTCCAGCAACTCCGCGGTCTCGGCGCCGCGCGTGCGCTCCAGCCAGGCCTCCAGCTTGTCGAGCCGGGCGAGCAGCTTGTCGTTCGGATCGGAGCACTCGCGCCGGCGGTCGAGCAGCGCCTCGGCCCGCTTGCGCAGGTTGTCCATGTCTTCGTCGTCGACGTCCGGATCGAACGGCCGCGGGTGCCCCGGCATCCGCTCCTCTACGAGGTCCCAGTTGTCGTCCAGCTCCTGCCGGACGGCGCGCAGGTCGTCGAGCGTGAGCCCGGCGGACAAGGCGAGCCGCAGCGTGGGCGCGTACTCCGGATCCTGCAGCAGCTCGGTCTGCAGCTCCTCCCACCGGCGCTCGGCGGCGACCTGGGAGCCCAGCTCGTCCAGGACCTCGAACAGCGGCGGGACGCCCGCCTCTACCGGATGCTCCGTCAGCACCCGGTGCGCGAACGAGTGCAGGGTGCCGATCGCGGCGCCGTCCAGCTCCTCCAGCGCCTGCTCCTGCCCCGCCTGCTCGAGCCGGGCGCGCACGCGGTCGCGCAGCTCGGTGGCGGCCTTCTCGGTGAACGTGACCGCCGCGATGCGCCGCATCGGCACACCGCTGCAGACCAGCGCGACCAGCCGGTCGACGAGGACGGTGGTCTTCCCGGAGCCGGCGCCGGCCTCGACGAACAGCGTGCGGTCCAGCTCCGAGACGAGGCGGTCGCGGACGTGCTGATCGACCAGCGTCATGCCGGCACCTCCTCGCCGAGCAGCTCCCGCAGCGCCGCGAGCTCGCGCGCGGCCGCCTTGGCGTCCCAGGCCGTGGCGACGCCGTGCTCGCCGAGGCCGTCCGGGTCGCAGCCGGCGCACTGGTAGAGGGCGTTGCCGTTGTCGTTCGGCCGGGCGAGGAACACGCCGCCCCTGATCCCGTCCACCGCCGTGACCAGCGCGCGGCCCGCCTGCTCGAGCACGCCCTCGTCCACCGGGTAACCGATCCGCTCGAACCCGGCGCGGCGGCTGGTGAACCAGTACTCGGCCCGGACGGGCGTCGTCGCCTCGCCGAGCCCGGCCCGCCCGGCGAGCGCGTACACCGGAAGCTGCAGCCGCTGGCCCCGGTCGCACGGGTCGGTGGTGAGCACGCGGTAGGGGCCCGCCTTGCCGGTCTTGTAGTCCGTGACGACGAGGCTGCCGTCGGCCGCCCGGTCGACCCGGTCGATCCGGCCCCGCACGCGCAGCGTCCGCCCGTCGGGCAGCGGGATCTCCGTGCCGTCGAAGACCCACTCCGCCGCCACCGGCGCCAGCCCGCCGAGGTCGCGGCGGCGGCGGTTGTCCTGCTCCAGCCAGGCGTGCAGGTCCGAGCGCATCGCTTCGCGGTCGTGCTCCCAGAGCAGGCTGAAGCCCGTGACGCCCTCCGACTCGGCCCGGTGGAACCGCTCGTCGGCGGCGGCGTCCAGCACCTCGTCCGCGCGGGCGGGCCACGGCTCGCCGGGGCCAGGCGACCAGCCCTCGTCCGCCGCCTGCCGCACCATCCGCTCGAGGATGTCGTGCATCACGTTGCCGCGCTCGAGGGCGGAGATGCGGACCACCTGCTCGGGCTGCTCGACCTCGGTGACTCCGAGCAGGTAGCGGACGAAGTAGCCGTGCGGGCAGTGCACCCAGCTCTCCAGGGACGTCACGGAGACCACGTGGCCCGCGCTCGGGTCGGGCAGGGCCTCCCCCGCCAGGTTGCCGTCGAAGACGGTGAACCGGTCGGACGCCCGCGCCGCACGTACCTCGCGGGCCCGCAGCAGCACGGCGTCGGCAGGCGCCACAGCGTCCTGATCGACAGCGGTCCGCTGCCGCCACTCCTGCGGTGTCGCCGGCGCGGTGAGCCGTTCGATGGCTCCGGCGTACGACGGCACCTCGTCCAGGCCGGCGCCCTGCTCCCAGTCGGTGGCCGCCAGGTCGCCGCGCTCGCTGAGCGCGCGCATGGACGGCAGCACCCAGCGGGACGGGACGCGGGCGCCGCCAAGTCGCAGGTCACCCCGCGGGAAGGAGTACGTACGGCCGCCGGGCGGTGCGGCGGCGAGCGCAGCCAGGACGTGCCGCTGCTGGCGTGCGACCCGCTCCGCCTGCGTGGGCAGCGCGCCGCTGGTGAGCACGCGGACACGGTCGGGCAGCAGCGGGTCGTCCCGCTGGCGGGACGGCAGCAGGCCCTCGGCCGCGCCCACCACGAACACGGCGTCGACGTCGTCGCCGACACCCTCGGACACGGGCCCGACGTGCACCCCCTCGCCGATCCGCCCGACCCGCTCGACGTCGTCGGTGAGCTCCAGCTCCAGCAGCTGCCGGAAGAACGCGGCCTCCGGGGCGCCCGCCACCCCGTCGAGCTGCCCGATCGACGCCCACAGCCCGTCAATGCGCTCGAGTGCGCGCCCCTCTTCGGCCGGCAGTCCGGTTGTGTCGTCCGGCTCCAGTGTCCGCGACCACAGCCCACGGAGCTCCTCGGCGAGCTCCTGCCAGGTGGCGGTGTCGTCGAAGCGTTCGAGGTCGTCGCGCAGGGTCGTGACGAACGCGTGCAGGGCGTCCGCGTGCTCGGCCGTGCGCTCGGCCCTGGCGCGCGACTCCTCGTCGGCGGCCGGATGGTCCCGCAGCCAGACGCGGCGGCGCTCGGCGTGGTCACGGAGCCGCATCCAGTCGTCCCCGTGGACGACGCCCGCCGCGCGGGACACCCGCTCCCAGGCCGAGCTCGGCGCCGGCGAGCCGTCGTGCCGGACGGGCGCGTCGGAGACGAGCGCCATCACCTCGTCGCGCCGGAAGTCGTGGTCGAGCAGCGACACGAGACGCAGCAGCGCGCGGCCGAACCGCGTCTCGGCCGTGGGCTGCGGGCTGCGCCCGAACGCGGGGACACCCGCGTGGTCCAGGTGCTCGTGCAGCAGGCGGGCGTACGGGTTGGCCGTCCCGTACAGCACGGCGACCCGGTTGCCGGGGTGGTCCCCGAGCGCGGCGACGACCCGGCGGACGACCTCGCGGACCTCGTCGTCTGGGTCGGACGCGTGGAGCACGGCGTCGGCGAGCGGCGGCTGCGCGTCCGGTGCTACGGGGTGGCCGAGGCGCTCGCACGTGCGGAGCGGCCCGGCGTCCGCGCGCTCGTCCCCGGTCAGGCCCACGACGATCCGGAGGTCGGTCGTCCGCCCGAGGGCACCCAGCAGCGCGGACTCGGGGGCGTCGAGGTCCTGCGGGAGGAACACCACGACCGTTCCGGCGACGCCCTGCTGCTCGATCGTGCGGGTCGCGGCCCGCAGCAGGTCGACCTCGTCGAACGAGCGCGGGGTGATCCGGCGCTCGAGGGCGCGGTACACCCGGACGGTGTCGCCCACGACCCCGCCTTCGGCACCGAGACGCTCGCGGACGTCGTCGGGCAGCGGGCGCAGGTCGCGGTAGGCGCGTGCCAGGGCGCGGGCCGTGCCGATGTGGTCGGCGACGGGGGCGAATGTCCCGGGCTCTTCGGCGAGCACGGAACGGAGGGCGCCGATGAGCAGCGGGCCGGTGAGCGGCCGCCGGCCCGACCGGGCGAGCTCGGTGCCGCCGGTCATCTCGGCGAAGCGCTTCAGCGTGACCACCTGGACGGCCGCCACGCCCGGACGGTCGCCGTACACCCCGCGGGCCAGGGCACGCCGGGCTGCGACGCCGATGCGCTCGCTGGGCACGATCAGGGTGACGGGCGCCAGCGGGTCGCCGTCCTTCGCCTCGCGAACGGCGCTGCGCAGCGCGCGGTACGCGGCGGGGCCGTAAGCGGAGGCGTGGACGGTGGTCGTCATGAGGACTCCATCACGGGCGGCCACGCTACTCCGGACCCCGGACACTGCGGTGCACGCCCGGGCCACCGAATCCAGAGCCTGGACCTCAATTGACGGCGTTCACCCGTGGCACGGCCGGCATAAGGTTGCTGCTGCACTGTGACCTGAAGAGGCAAACTTCTCCTTAGTGATCAAACTTGCGGTGATCTTGTACGAATAGGGGCTCCAGCGAGAGTTTGATCACTAAGGAGAAGTTTGCCTCTTTGAGTCACTCCCGTACCGAGCCCAGCACGATGTCCTGGCGATGCCGGCGGCCCGGCCGGGAGTACTCGGCGAGCCGGAGCGCCGGGAAGGCAAGCACTTCGGCGGCGGCGGCTGGCATCCTGCGTCGGTGGAGGTGAACTGGTGAGGGCGGTTCGATTTCAGGAGTGTGGGGGTCCGCTCGACGTCGTCGAGCTAGCCGAGCCCGAGCCTCCGCCGCACGGTGCGGTGATCCGGGTCGAGGCCACCGGCGTGTGCCGCAGCGACTGGCACGGCTGGCGGGGGCACGACCCGGACGTCACCGTCCCGCACGTCCCCGGGCACGAGTTCGCCGGTGTCGTCCACGCCGTCGGTCCGCTGGTACGCCGGTGGCGCGGCGGTGAGCGGGTGACCGCGCCGTTCGTCTGCGGCTGCGGCGACTGCGGCATGTGCGCTCGCGGCGACCAGCAGGTCTGCGAGCAGCAGTCGCAGCCCGGGTTCACCCACGACGGCTCGTTCGCCGAGCAGGTGGTCGTCCATCACGCGGACGTCAACCTGGTCGGCCTGCCGGACGGGCTCGACGCGGTCGGGGCGGCGGCGTTGGGGTGCCGCTTCGCCACCGCGTACCGCGCTGTCGTGCAGCAGGCCCGCCCGCTGCCGGGCCAGTGGGTCGCGGTGCACGGC
>JBMCTR010000078.1:0-6946 GCA_048622955.1 Actinomycetota bacterium | reverse complement strand
CCCACTGCCGCCGCAGCAGCAATGAGGAGCCTCACTGCACAGCGAGTCAGCGCAACGGGGAAGCTCACTGGCGGCGCGGTCGGCTATGCAGCGTCGTTGCGCCCACGGATGACGGCGGCTTCGAACTCAGCAACGGAGCCCGCCGGTTCCTCCCTGATCCGGCGCGGCGAAATCGGCAGAACCCGCCACCCGAGGCTCGCGCAGCGGCGCGGCGCTTCTCGGTCAGCTCTGGCGGTTGGTGATCTCCTCGACGGCCTGGGGCAGCACCTTGTGGAGGTCGCCGACGATGCCGAAGTCGGCCATGGCGAAGATGGGCGCTTCGGCGTCCTTGTTGACCGCGACGATGGTCTTGGACGTCTGCATGCCGGCGCGGTGCTGGATGGCCCCGGAGATGCCCGCGGCCAGGTACAGCTGCGGCGAGACGGTGTGCCCGGTCTGGCCGACCTGGTAGGCGTGCGGGTACCAGCCGGAGTCCACGGCGGCGCGGGAGGCGCCGACCGCACCGCCGAGGGCGTCGGCGAGCGCCTCGACCGGGCCGAAATCGCCGCCGGTCCCGCGTCCGCCGGACACCACGACGGCGGCTTCGGCGAGGTCGGGACGGCCGGTGGCCTCGCGCGGCCGCCGGTCGACCACCTTCGCGGTCTTCGCCGCCTCCGGTACGGTGACCGCGACCTTGTCCACCGTGGGGGTGGCCGGTGCCGGCTCGGGGGTGGCGGCGTTGGCCTTCACCGTGATCACCGGGATGCCGTGGGTGACCTTCCCGGTGACGGTGTACCCGCCGGCGAACACCGACTGCGTCGCGGTGAGGTCGTCGCCGACGTCGACGGCGTCGGTGATGATCCCCGAGCCCAGCTTGACCGCCACCCGGGCGGCGATCTCCTTACCCTCCGGGGACGACGGCACCAGGATCGCCGCCGGGTCGGCCTGCCGTGCGATCTGCGCCAGCGCCTCGGCCTTCGGCGCCACCAGGAACTCGTCGAACTCGTCGGCCTCCGCGACGTACACCTTCCCCGCGCCGAACTCGCCCAACACCGGCTGCGCCTGCTCGGCCTGCTCGGACCCGGCGCCGAGGAACACCGCCGCCGGCTCCCCGGCCCGGCGGGCCAACGTCAACAACTCCGTGGTCGTCTTGCGCACCACCCCGTCGACGTGGTCGACCAACACCAGGATCTGCGCCATCCCCGTCTCCCTCACACGAACTTCCGGCCGGCCAGGAACTCGGCCAGCTTCACACCGCCGTCACCCTCGTCGGTGACGACCTCGCCCTGGGTGCGCGGCGGCCGCGGCGTCACGTCCACCACCCGGGTCCACGCCGCGTCCAGGCCGACGTCGCCGGGATCGATCCCCAGGTCGGCCAGCGACCACGTCTGCACCGGCTTCTTCTTCGCCGCCATGATCCCCTTGAACGACGGGTACCGCGGCTCGTTGATCTGGTCGGTCACGGACACGATCGCCGGCAGCGACGCCTGCACCGTCTCCGAGGCCACATCCCCGTCACGCCGGCCGGACACCGCCCCGGCACCGGCATCCACGGTCAACTCGCCGGCGAACCCGACATGCGGCAGGCCCAGCCGCTCGGCCAGCATCGCCGGCACCACGCTCATCCCGCCGTCGGTCGAGGCCATCCCCGTCAACACCAGGTCCACCGGACCGTCCTCGCCCAACTTCTCCAACGCCGCCGCCAACACCGCCGACGTGGCCACCGCATCCGACCCGTGCAGCGCGTCGTCCACCACGTGCGCCCCGGCGTCGGCGCCCATCTGCAGCCCCTTGCGGACCGCATCCGCCGCCCGCTCCGGACCCATCGTCACCACCACGACCTCGGCATCCCCCGCCTCGGCGACCTTCAGCGCCTCCTCCAGGGCATGCTCGTCCAACTCCGACAGGATCCCGTCAACGCCCACCCGGTCCGTGGTGTTGTCGTCGGTAAACCGCCGGTCGGCCGTCGCATCCGGCACGTACTTCACCAATACAGCGATCTTCATCGTCGGGTTCCGACCTCCTGTGCGGCGTGACGCTGGACCGTACCGGACCGCCCCGCCTGCTCGAACTCACTGCTGTCAGCCTGCCATTGGCCGTGGCGGAGCACTGAGCCGGGTACGGCGGCGGTGCTCGTTGCTTACCGAGGTTACTGCTCAGTAACACCGACGCAAGGCGCTCCCCCGTGGCGCGTGTCACATTCCGCCCCGCGGCGCTGGGAGCGGCAGGTTGCGCGGTCAACGACTAGTCTCGGGTGCGCATGCGCGTCCTCATGGTCTCCTGGGAGTACCCACCGCTGCTCTACGGCGGGCTGGGGCGCCATGTGCAGGGCCTGTCCGAGGCGCTCGCCGCCGACGGGCACGACGTGGCCGTCATCTCCCAGGCCGGTCCGGGCACGCTCGACGACGACCGGACCCCGCGCGGGGTGCGGGTCGTACGGGTGCCCTCCCCGCCCCGGCGCGACGACTTCGCCCGATGGGTGGCCCGCCTGAACCGCGCCCAGGCGCGCGCCGGGCGGACGCTGCTGCGTTCCTGGCGGCCGGACGTCGTCCACGCCCACGACTGGGTGGCCGCGGCGGCGGGAGTGTCGATCGCCCGGGCCGCCGGGATGCCGCTGGTGGCGACCATCCACGCCACCGAGGCCGGGCTGTGGAACGGCTGGCTGACCAAGCCGCTGTCCCGCAAGCGGCACGACATGGAGGCCTGGCTGGTGCGGGAGGCGGCGCGCACCATCGTCTGTTCCGCCGCCATGCGCGAGGAGGTGTCGGCCGCGCTGGCCGTCCCCACCAACGACCTCGTCCAGGTGCACAACGCCGTGGACCCGGCGGCGTGGCACACGACCGGCAGGCAGCGGGACGAGATCCGGCACAGGGCCGGCATCCCGGCGGACGCCCCGCTGCTGGTGCTCGCCGGCCGGGTCGAGTGGGAGAAGGGCGGTGACATCGCCGTCCGCGCGCTGCCGCACATCCGCCGGGCCCACCCCGGCACCAACCTCGTGATCGCCGGCTCCGGGAGCCAGCGGCCGGCTCTCACCGACCTGGCGCGCCGGCAGCGGGTCGCCCGTGCGGTGCGCCTCACCGGCCACCTCGACCAACCGGCGGTGGCCGCCCTGCTGGGCACTGCCGACGTCGCGCTCGTCCCGAGTTCGTACGAGCCGTTCGGCCTGGTCGCCCTGGAGGCGTCGGCGGCCGGGACCCCCGTCGTCGCGGGCGCGGCCGGCGGCCTTCCGGAGATCGTCACGCACGGCGAGAACGGGCTGCTCGTCCCGCCCCGTGATCCGCGCGCGCTCGCGGACGCGGTGACGGGTCTCCTCGCCGACCCGGACTACGCCGCCGGACTCGTACGGACGGCACAGCGTGCCATCGAGGCCTGGTACGTCTGGCCGATCACGGCACGCGAGACCGAGAAGGTCTACGACGAGGCGGTCGCGGACCCGCGGCCGCCGCGGCCACGTCCGCGGCCCGTCCGGCCCGGCAACGTGTTCACCGGCGAGCGGACCTAACCCCGGACCGGGGCGGCGCCGATATCCCGAAGCGCCGCTTGAGCACCCTGGCGGGCACACCGCCCGCCACGCACCGGTCCGGCACCCCGCCGCGCACCACCGCGTGCGCGGCCAGCACGCAGCCACGCCCGACGACCGTTCCGCGCAGCACCGACACCCGGACGCCGAGCCAGCAGTCCGGCCCGATCCGGACCGGCGACTTCACGATGCCCTGGTCCTTGATCGGCATGTCCGGATCCTCGACGCGGTGGTCGAAGTCGGTCACGTAGACCCAGTCGGCAAGCAGCGTGCGCGCGCCGATCTCGATGTCGAGGTAGCAGTTCACGGTGTCGTACCGGCCGAAGACGACCTTGTCGCCGACGCGCAGCGTCCCCTCGTGCGCGCGCAGCGCCGTCCCGTCCCCCACGTGCACCCACCGGCCGAGCACCACCCGGCCGTACCCGCGCCGGGCCTCGATCTCCACCCGCCGGCCGAGGAAGACCATGCCCAGGGTGACGACGTCGGGGTGGCGCAGCCGGAGCAGCAGCAGCCGCCAGTAGCGGACCAGGTAGAACGGCGTCCACGCCCGGTGGCGGATCACCCACCGCAGGCTCGCCAGCGTCAGGTAGCGGACCTGCCGCGGGTCGCGGTGTCGCCGGATCGGCATCCGCCCACCCTAGGAAGGCGGCTTCAGCGCCGTCACGGACACGTTGTAGTACAACTCGTCCGGCACGACGTGCGCGAGCACCCGGTCGACGGCCAGCAGCCGCTGCCACGTCCGGTAGGCGAAGGTCGCCCAGCGCAGCCCCAGCCGGTCCGGGTGCACGGCCGCCTCGAACGTGCGCACCGGCCAGCCGAACCAGGCGGCGGTCAGCTCCTCGGTGGCCGTCCGGACGCCGACCGCGCCCGCGCGGCGCACCGTCCGGGCGAGCGTGTCCGGGTCGAAGGTGTGCAGGTCGACGACCGCCTCCAGGGCGGCGGCGCGGGACGACTCGTCGCGCTCGGGCTGCGGTCGCGCCCACTGTCCGCGTACCCCCGGCAGCTGTATGGCCCGGGTGGCCGCCCACCAGGTGGCCCGCGAGAGCCGGCGAGCGATCAGGTCTCCGTACCGGGTGGGCTCGCCGCAGATGACGACGCGCCCGCCGGGCTTGAGCACCCGGAGCATCTCCCGGAACGCCCGCTCGACATCGGGGATGTGGTGGATCACCGCGTGGCCGACGACCAGGTCGAAGCTGTCGTCGTCGTACGGCAGCGCCTCGGCGTCCGCGACCGACCCGTCGATGTCGAAGCCGAGCCTCGCCGCGTTGCGGGCGGCGGTCTCGACCATGCCCGCGGAGATGTCCGTGACGTGGATGCCGTCCAGGACGCCGGCCTGCCGGAGGTTCAGCGCGAAGAACCCCGTCCCGGCGCCGACCTCGAGCGCCGAGCCGTACGGCCAGCCGTCCGTCCCCGCGATCGCGACGAACCGATCCCTCGCGTAGTCGATGCAGCGCTTGTCGAACGAGATCGACCACTTGTCGTCGTAGGTCCCGGACTCCCAGTCGTGGTAGAGCACCTGCGCGAGCTTGGTGTCGTGCCAGGCGCGCTCGACCGGGTCGTCGTGCTCGCGCGGCTGCGCTGCCTCCTCGGCTCGCTCCGCCGCCCCCTCAGCTACCACTGAAGCGAGCCTTCCCTGGGCCGCTCTCGATGAACGACTCCATCCCGATCGTGCGGTCCCTGGTGGCGAACAGTCCGTTGAACTGCTGGCGCTCGATCTCCAGGCCGGTGTCCAGGTCGGTCTCCAGGCCGCGGTCGATGGCCTCCTTCGCCGCGCGCAGCGCGTACGCCGGCCCGGCCGCGAACCGGCTCGCCCACGCCTTGGCCGTCTCGTAGACCTCGCCGGGGGCGACGACCTCGTCGACCAGCCCGATGCGCAGCGCCTCGTCGGCAGCGACGAACCGTCCGGTGAACACGATGTCCTTGGCCCGGGACGGCCCGACGAGCCGGCTCAGCCGCTGGGTGCCTCCGGCCCCGGGGATGATGCCGAGCAGGATCTCGGGCTGGCCGAGGCGGGAGTCCTCGGCGGCCACGCGCCGGTCGCAGGTGAGCGCCAGCTCGCAGCCGCCGCCCAGCGCGTACCCGTTGATCGCCGCGACAGTCGGCTTCGGGATCCGCGCCACCGCGGTGAACGCCGCCTGCAGCGCGCCCGATCGGTCGACCATGTCGGTGTACGACCAGTTCGTCATCTCCTTGACGTCCGCACCGGCCGCGAAGACCTGCTCGCCGCCGTAGACGATCACCGCCCGGACGTCCTTGCGGTCGGCGGCCTCCCGCGCCGCCGCCAGCAACTCGTCCTGCACCTGCGCGTTGAGCGCGTTCATCGGCGGCCGGTCCAGCCGGATCGTGCCGACAGCGTCCTCGACGTCGAAATTGACCAAGCTCATGGGCCGCGAGCCTAGCCCGCCCGTGGTGCCAATCCACAACGTCGGACGTTGTGGATTGGCACACCGGGTAGATTGATCTCATGGAGCGACGCAGACTCGGCCGGCTCGGCCACCAGAGCTCAGTCCTCATTTACGGCGCCGCCTCGCTCGCCGACGTCACGCAGGACGTGGCGGACGCGTCGATCGACGAGGCGCTCGCCGCCGGCATCAACCACTTCGACGTCGCGCGCGACTACGGCGAGGCGGAGGTGCGGCTCGGCGCCGCGATGGAACGCCTTCGGGGCAAGGTCTTCCTCGCCACGAAGACCGGCCAGCGGGCCAGGGACGACGCGTGGCGGCAGATCAACGAGTCGCTCGAACGGCTGCAGACCGACTTCGTGGACCTGCTGCAACTGCACGCCGTCGGCGACCTCGCCGACCTCGACCGCGCCACCGGCCGGGGCGGCAGCCTCGAGGCCGCGGTCCGCGCGCAGGACGAAGGGCTCGTCGGAGCCGTCGGCATCACCGGCCACGGCGACGAGGCCCCCGCCACGCACCTCGAGGCGCTCAAGCGCTACCCGTTCGCCACCGTGCTCACCCCGATCAACCCGGTGCTCGCCCGCGACCCGGAGTACCTCGGCGCGTACGAGGCCCTCGTCGACGAGGTGCAGCGGCAGGACGCCGGGCTGATGATCATCAAGACCGTCGCCAAGCAGAACTGGCCCGACCCCGACCAGAAGGCCTACACCACCTGGTACGAGCCGTTCGACGAGCAGGGCCCCATCACCGCTACGGTCGCCTGGGTGCTCGATCACCCTGAGGTCACGGGCATCGCCACCCCCAGCGACGTCCGCCTACTCCGGATGATGGTCCGCGCCGAGCAGGAGCGGCACAGCCTGGACCGCGCCACCGCGGAGGAACAGCTGCGCGGCGAGCCGGTCTACTCCTCGCCGTTCATCAGCATGCCGTTCTAGAGGCGTCCCGTCCCTACTGCGGACATCACCCTGTCAACC
Organism: Actinomycetota bacterium; assembly: GCA_048622955.1. Lineage (GTDB taxonomy): Bacteria > Actinomycetota > Actinomycetes > Jiangellales > Jiangellaceae > JBMCTR01. Next base: position 71 of record JBMCTR010000078.1, on the reverse strand, counting down.
CTGCTGGCGGCGTAGCTTTGCCCGTGTGACGGACGGGTTGTCATCGAGCGGCGAGCGGATCAGGGCGGCTG
>JBMCTR010000077.1:0-6956 GCA_048622955.1 Actinomycetota bacterium | reverse complement strand
ACGCCGGTGAGGGTGACGCCGCCGTCGAGCACGAGCGTCTGCCCGGTGATCCAGGACGCGTCGTCCGAGGCGAGGAACGCGACCGCGCCGGCCACGTCGTTGGGGACGCCGAGCCGCTTCAGCGCGTAATGCGCCGCCACGTCCTCCTCGCGGCCCTCGTACAGCATCGACGCGAACTGCGTCTTGACGACGGCGGGGGCGACCGCGTTGACCCGCACGCCCGGCCCGAGCTCGGCGGCGAGCTGCTTGGTGAGGTTGATCACCGCGGCCTTGCTGACGCCGTACATCCCGATGCCGGGGGAGACGCCGAGGCCGGCCACCGAGCCCATGTTGACGATCACGCCGCCGTGCTCGCGCAGGTAGGCGCGGTGCGCCTGCTGCGTCCAGCCGATCGTGGCCAGGACGTTGACCTCGAGGATCTTGGCGGCGGCGGACAGCTCGAGGTCCATCAGCGGGCCGAACACCGGGCTGACCCCGACGTTGTTGACCAGGACGTCGAGCCGGCCGAAGGTGTCGAGGACGCGCTGCACGGCCTCGGCCTGGTGGTCGGGGTCATGCGCCTTGCCCGGCACCGCGAGAACCCTGTCCGGTTCCCCGAGCTCGGCGGCGGCCTTCTCGAGCGCCTCCGGCTTGCGGCCGGTCACGCACACCCGCGCGCCGTCGGCGACGAGCCTGCCGGCAACGGCGTGGCCGATGCCGCGGCTGGCTCCCGTCACGATCGCGACCTTGCCGTCCATCCCGGCCATTCAGCTCATCCTTTCCACGATCATGGCCATGCCCTGGCCGCCGCCCACGCACATGGTCTCGAGGCCGATCTGCTTGTCGTGGAACTGCAGCGAGTTCAGCAGGGTCGTGGTGATCCGCGCCCCGGTCATGCCGAACGGGTGGCCGACCGCGATGGCGCCGCCGTTGACGTTGAGCTTGTCCAGCGGGATGCCGAGGTCGCGGTACGACGGGATCACCTGGGCGGCGAACGCCTCGTTGATCTCGACCAGGTCGACGTCGTCGATGGTCATGCCGGCGTGGGCCAGCGCCCGCTGGGACGCCTGGACCGGGCCGAGGCCCATGATCTCCGGCGACAGCGCCGACACCCCCGTGGCGACGATCCGCGCCAGGGGTGTGAGGCCCAGTTCGCGAGCCTTGGCGTCCGACATGACCACGACCGCGGCGGCGCCGTCGTTGAGCGGGCAGCAGTTTCCTGCCGTCACCCGGCCGTCCGGGCGGAAGACCGGATCGAGCGCGGCGACCTTCTCCAGCGTCGTGCCGGGACGCGGGCCGTCGTCGGCCTCGGCGACCCGGCCGTCCGGCAGCTCGACCGGCACGATCTCGCGGGCCCAGAAGCCGTTCGCGATCGCCTTCTCGGCCAGGTTCTGCGACCGGACGCCGAACTCGTCCATCTCCTCCCTGGTGATCCCCCGTGCCAGCGCGAGGTTCTCCGCGGTCTGCCCCATCGCGATGTAGACGTCGGGGACGGCGCCGTCCTCGCGCGGGTCGTGCCAGGACGTCGCCCCGCCCGCAGCGGCGGCCGCGGTCCGCTCCTCCGCCTGCGCGAACAGCGGATTGTGCGTGTCCGGCCACGAGTCCGAGGTGCCGTTTCCGTACCGCGAGACGGCCTCCACGCCCGCCGAGATGAACGCGTCTCCTTCGCCGGCCTTGATCGCGTGGAACGCCATCCGCGTCGTCTGCAGGCTGGACGAGCAGTACCGCGTCACGGTGCAGCCGGGCAGGTGGTCGTACCCCAGCAGTACAGCGACGACGCGGGCCATGTTGAAGCCCTGCTCGCCGCCGGGCAGGCCGCAGCCCAGCATGAGGTCGTCGAGGTCGGCCGGGTCGAGTTGCGGGACCTTGTCCAGGGCGGCCCGCACCACGCGCACGGCGAGATCGTCGGGACGCACATCGACGAGGGAGCCCTTGCCGGCCCGCCCGATCGGGGAGCGGGCGGTCGCGACGATAACGGCTTCGGTCATTGTGATCACCTCTCGGTTGAGCCGGAGCTGGCGGTCGCTGCCGCCGCGGCGTCGGCACGGTACGGCCGCAGTTCCCGCCGTGCCAGCGACCGCCGGTGCACCTCGTCCGGGCCGTCGGCCAGCCGGAGCGTACGGGCGGCCGCCCACATCTGGGCCAGCGGGAAGTCCTGGGTCACCCCGCCGCCGCCGTGCACCTGGATCGCCTTGTCGAGCACCCATTCGGCCATGCCCGGCACCGCGATCTTGATGGCCTGGATCTCGGTGTGCGCGGCCTTGTTGCCGACCGTGTCCATCAGCCAGGCCGTCTTGAGCACGAGCAGCCGCGCCTGCTCGATGCGCACCCTCGCCTCGGCGATCCACTCGCCGACCGGGCCGTGCTCGGCGATGGGCTTGCCGAACGAAACCCGTGAGGCCGCTCTCCGGCACATCAGCTCCAGGGCGCGCTCGGCCATCCCGATCAGCCGCATGCAGTGGTGGATCCTGCCGGGGCCGAGCCGGGCCTGCGCGATCGCGAAGCCCTCGCCCTCGCCGCCGAGCAGGTTGGCCGCCGGCACGCGGACGTCGTTGAAGACCACCTCGCCGTGACCGCCGTGCGAGGAGTCGGTGTACCCGAACACATGGACGCCGCGCTGGATCTCGACGCCCGGGGTGTCGCGCGGCACGAGGATCATGCTCTGCTGGCGGTGTTGGTCGGCGTCCGGGTCGGTCTTGCCCATCACGATGAGCAGTTCACACTCGGGGCTGAGGGCGCCGCTCGTCCACCACTTCCGCCCGGAGATGACGTAGTCGTCGCCGTCCCGCGCGATCCTGGTGGTGATGTTGGTGGCGTCCGAGGACGCGACGTCCGGTTCCGTCATCGCGAACGCCGACCGGATGCGGCCGTCGAGCAGCGGCTCCAGCCAGCGCTTGCGCTGCTCCTCGGTGCCGTACTGGTGCAGCAACTCCATGTTGCCGGTGTCCGGTGCGCTGCAGTTCAGCGCCTCCGGCGCGAGTTGCGGGCTGCGGCCGGTGATCTCCGCCAGCGGCGCGTACTGCAGGTTCGTCAGGCCGGACACCTCCGGGAGGAACAGGTTCCACAGGCCGCGCTCGCGGGCGCGGGCCTTGAGCTCGTCGAGCACCGGCGGCCGCTGCCACGGAGCGCCGCCCGCCACCTGTTCGGCGAGCACCGGCTCGGCCGGGTAGACGTGCTCGTCCATGAACGCGAGCAGCGCCTCCCGCAGCCGCTCGGTCGTGGCGTCGTACGCGAAGTCCATCACGAGTCCATCACTCCCCATCGGTGAGCGCGTCGTGGCCGAGCCGCACCAGGTGCGGGACGGCGTCACCGAGCCGTTCGAAGTCCGGCCCGACGGTCTGGCCGGCGACATAGCGGTAGTGGATCCCCTCCAGGATCACCGCGACCTTGAAGTACCCGAAGGCCCGGTACCAGGGCAGGGCGGACAGGTCGACGCCGCGCCGTTCGGCGTAGCGTTCGCACAGCTCCGCGCTGCTCGGGAACCCGAGGTCGGGACGGACGGCGGTGGCCAGCCCGCCCTGCGGCCACGCCACCGCCCGGTCCCAGTACACGGCGAACAGGCCGAGGTCGGCGAGCGGGTCGCCGAGTGTGGACATCTCCCAGTCGACGACGGCCGCGATCTCGTCGTCGTCGGTCACCAGCGCGTTGTCCAGCCGGTAGTCGCCGTGGAGGATGGCGTGCGGCAGCCGGCTGTCCGGGACGTGCTCGGTGAGCCGCTCGTGGAGCTCCTCGATGCCGTCGACCGGGCGGCTGCGGCTGGCGTCGAGTTGCTTGCGCCAGCGCGTGAGCTGCCGCTCCAGGTACCCCTCCGGCCGGCCGAGGTCGCCGAGGCCGACTTCCCCGGGGTCGAGGTCGTGGAGGTCGGCGAGGACGTCGATCAGGCGGCGGGCGAGCGCATCGGCGCGCTGCGGGCCGAGCCGTCCGGCCTGCTCCGCGGTGCGGTACACGGTCCCGTGCACCTCGGCCATGACGTAGAACGGGGCGCCCACCACCTCGTCGTCCTCGCACAGCAACTCGGCGTGCGGCACAGGGACGGCGGTCGGGCCGAGGGCGCTGATGACCCGGAACTCGCGGGCCATGTTGTGGGCGGTGGGCAGCACGTGGCCGAGCGGGGGCCGGCGGACCACCCAGGTTTCGCTACCGTCGGTGACCCGGTACGTGAGGTTGGAGTGGCCGCCGTGGATCACCTCGGCGCGCAGCGGTCCTTCGACCATGCCGGGGCGCTCCGCCTCCAGGTAGGCGCGGAGCCGCTCGAGGTCCAGGCCCGGCGGGCTCACGGCCGCACCACCAGCCGGCCGACGGTCTCGCCGGCGGCCAGCCTGGTCAGGCCGTCGGCAGCGGCGTCGAGGTCGAGGCGCTCGCCGACGAGCGGCGCGACGATGCCCTCGTCGGCGAGCTCGCACAGCCGGTCGTGGGCGGCGGCGACCGCGGCCGGGTCCCGCTGCCGGTACAGGCCCCAGTGCAGCCCCTCGATCGAGTAGTTCTTCACCAGCGCGTGCGCCAGCGACGGCGCCGGGATGTCGCCCGAGGTGAATCCCACGACCACGATGCGCCCCTCGAAGGCGATGCACTTCGTGGACCAGGTGTAGGCGTCGCCCCCGACCGGGTCGTAGACGACATCGGCCCCGCGCCCGCCGGTCGCCTCCTTGACCGTGGCGACCACGTCGTCGGAGCGGCGGTCGACGACGACGTCCGCGCCGAGCCGGGTGGCGATCTTCGCCTTGTCGGGCCCGCCGACCACGGCCACGACGGTGGCCCCGGCCGCCTTGCCGAGTTGCACGGCGGCACTCCCGACGCCGCCGGCCGCGGCATGGACGAGCAGCGTCTCGCCGGCCGCCAGCCGGGCGCGGCGGTGCAGGCCGAACCACCCGGTCTGGTAGGCGATGTGCATCGCCGCGGCCGCGTCGTCGTCCAGCGCCTCGGGGGCGGGGTACGCCTCGGCCGCGTCCACCAGTGCGTACTCGGCCAGCGCCCCGTCCGGCAGCGCCGGGGTGCCGATCACCCGGTCCCCGGCGGTGAAGCCCCAGGTCTCCGGGCCGTCGGCCACCACGGTGCCGCACAGCTCGATGCCCGGCACGAACGGCAGCGGCGGGCGCACCTGGTACTGCCCGCGGCACAGCAGCACGTCGGGGAAGTTCAGGGCCGCGGCGCGCACCCGGACCAGCAGCTGGCCCCGCCCTGGTTCGGGCAGCGGACGGTCGACCAGCGCGAGCACGTCGGCCGGCTCGCCGTTGCGGTCGACCTGCCACGCGCGCATGGTGCCGTCGCCCTGCGTCATCGCGGCGCCTCCATCACCTCGGTCACAGCCGGCTCCCGCTACGTCCGCGGCCCGCCGGCCACGTAGATCACCTGTCCCGACACGTACGAGGCGTCCTCGCTGACCAGGAACGACACCACGCCTGCGATGTCCTCCGGGACGCCCGTGCGGCGCAGCGGGGTGCTCTCGGCCACGGCCTTGCGGAACTCCTCGGGCTCCATGCCCATCCGGCGCGCGGTCTGGTCGGTCATCGCCGTCTCGATGAAGCCGGGTGCCACCGCGTTGACGTTGACGCCGAACGGACCGAGCTCGATGGCCAGGGTCTTGGTGAACCCCTGCATCCCGGCCTTCGCGGCCGAGTAGTTCGCCTGGCCGCGGTTGCCGAGCGCTGACGTGGAGCTGAGGTTGACGATCTTGCCCCACCGCTGGTCGACCATGTGCTTCTGGGCGGCGCGCGAGCACAGGAACGCGCCCCGCAGGTGGACGTCGAGGACGGTGTCCCAGTCCTCCTCGGTCATCTTGAACAGCAGGTTGTCGCGGATGACGCCCGCGTTGTTGACGAGGATGTCGACCCGTCCGAGCTCGTTCACCGTCCGCGCGACGGCGGCCTCGACCTGCTCGGCGTCGGCGACGTCGCAGCCGAGGCCGATCGCGGTGCCGCCGGCGTCCGTGATCCCCGCGACGGTGTCCGCCGTCGCGCTCTCCTCGAGGTCGAGCACGGCGACGGCCGCCCCGTCGGCGGCGAGGCGGGTGGCGATGGCGGCACCGATGCCGCGGGCGGCTCCCGTGACGAGGGCGACGCGGTCGGTGAGTCGTGTCATGGTGTGACTGTCCCTTCGGTTGAGTTCGGACGGAGGGCGGCGAGGACGAAGGTACTGGTCTCGGTGGCGATCTCTGCGGGTGACTTCGGGCCGTCCGGCCGGTACCAGCTCGGCAGGCTCCTGGTGAACCCGAAGATGATCCAGGACACGACTTCCGGGCTCGCCGTGGCGTCGAGTGTGCCGGCGCGTTGCGCGTCGCGGATGAGCACGCGGACCGAGTCGAGGTAGCGCCGCCAGTCGGCCTGCAGTGCCCGCCAGCGGTCGGCGCTGAGGCGGGCGGTCTCCCGGTGGAAGACCGAGACCTCCCGGATGTGCTCGACCGTGGTGGTCACGAGGCTCTCGACGACGGCGTGCAGCGCGGCGGCCGGGTCCCCGCGGGCGCCCAGGATGCGGTCGAGATCGGACAGTTGCTGGTCGAGCAGGCCGCGGTAGATCTCGTAGAGCAAATCCTCCTTGGCGCCGAAGTAGTGGTAGAGCGCGCCCTTCGTCACGCCGGCGCGGACGACGACCTCGCTCACCGAGGTGGCGTCGTAGCCGCGCTCCGCGAACAGGTCCAGCGCTGCGGACAGGATCCGGCGGCGGACCGTCGGGTCCGGCGGGCGCCCGCGGCGCCGCGCGGCTACGACCATGCGGGAAAGCTCCGTGTTTCGCAGGTTGCGACCGTTGGTCAGCTATCACACCCCGGCACGGCGGCAGCTGTCAATACCGACCGGCCGGTATGCGCGTCCCCGGATTGAGCACAATGATCACGTTACGAACCTGAGCGCCCTGCCGTAGACCCGTTCAGCCGGGAGACGGGGCAGACCCAGGCCGTTCTCGCGCTGCGCTCACGCATCCCCGTCGGCGCCGACATGCGCGGGCGGTGACCAGGGTGAATCACATCAGTGTCACTAGCGTTG
>JBMCTR010000076.1:0-6962 GCA_048622955.1 Actinomycetota bacterium | reverse complement strand
AGGCCGAGGAGGAACAGGCGCTGGAGCAGGAGCCCGAGCCGCGCCAGGACGCACCCGCCGCGACGGCCGCCGGGTCGCGGTCTTCGGAATCCGGGTCGTCGGATGCCGCCGCGCTCGAAGCCCAAGCGCAGGGGGACGACGAACCGGGGTGGTGGTGCCAGGCGGTGCCCTGGTGGCCGGACTGCTCCGACGCGTCCGAGGGGGAGCGGCGGGACGAGTCGGCCGGCTCGGGCGGCGGCCCTCCCGAGGAGGTACCCCCCGGGATGAGCCGCAACGCGCTGTGCGAGTGGCTGCCCGACCTACCGCCGTGCTCCCCGGGAGAACGGGATCGACAGCGGGGCGGTCCCCCACGGTAGGGTCCTCGACGTGCCCAGGCTTGCCGATGTCGTCGCCACCGTGGAGCAGCTCTACGACCCCGCGCTCGCCGAGCCGTGGGATGCGGTCGGGCTCGTGTGCGGCGACCCCGAGGCCGACGTGCGCCGCGTGCTGTTCGCGGTCGACCCGGTGGCGACGGTCGTGGACGAGGCGCTCGCCTGGGGCGCCGACCTGGTGGTCACGCATCACCCGCTGTTCCTCCGCCCGGTGCACGGCGTGGCGGCGACCACGCCGAAGGGCCGCGTCGTACACCGGCTGGTGAGCCACGGGGCCGCGCTGCACGTCGCCCACACCAACGCGGACTCCGCCGACCCCGGGGTCTCGGACGCGCTCGCCCGCGCGCTCGGACTGGCAGACCTGCGGCCGCTCGACCCGCAGCCGGCGGAGGCGGCCGAGAAGCTGGTGGTGTTCGTGCCGGAGCCGGACGCCGAACGCCTGCTGGACGCGCTGGCCGCGGCGGGCGCGGGCCGCATCGGCGCGTACGAGCGGTGCGCGTGGACCACCGGAGGTGTCGGGACCTTCCGGCCCGGCGAGGGCGCCAGCCCGGCCATCGGCCGCGTCGGCGATGTCGAGCATGTCGACGAGACCCGCCTCGAGATGGTTGTGCCCGAGGCCGACCGCGCGGCGGTGCTCTCCGCGCTCGCGGCGGCGCACCCGTACGAGGAGCCGGCGTACGACCTGTACCGGTTGGCCGGCGTGCCCGGCAGCACCGGGCTCGGCCGCATCGGGACGCTGCCCCGGCCGGAGCCGCTGGAGTCGTTCGCCCAGCGGGTCGCGGACGCGCTGCCTGCCACCGCCGGGGGAGTCCGCGCCGCCGGCGACCCGGGCTCGACGGTGGCGACCGTGGCGGTCTGCGGCGGTTCGGGGGATTCGCTGGTCCAGGCCGCGCGGACGGCGGGCGCCGACGCGTACGTGACGGCCGATCTGCGGCACCATCCGGCGTCCGAGGCCGTCGAGGCCGGGCCGCCAGGGCTCATCGACGTTGCGCACTGGGCCAGCGAGTGGCCGTGGCTGAACGACGCGGCCGACCGGATCGCCGGTGCGCTTTCCGCGGCAGGGGCTACGGTGGAGACCCGCGTATCGACGACACCGACGGACCCGTGGACGATGCACGTCGCGAAGGAGGACAGTGGCGCTGAACGCTGAGCCCGCGGTCCAGCTTCGGCTGCTCGACCTGCAGGCGCTCGACCTCCGTCTCGACCAACTTGCGCACCGCCGCCGGAGCCTCCCCGAGATCGCCGAGCTGGACAAGCTGGCCGCCGAGCACGACCGCCTTCGGGACGCCGAGGTCGTCGCCAAGACCGAGGTCGAGGATCTGGAGCGGGACCAGAAGCGGGCGGAGGCCGACGTCGACCAGGTCCGGCAACGCAAGGACCGCGACCAGAAGCGGCTGGACGCCGGCCAGGTGTCGGCCGCCCGGGAGCTGGAGAGCCTGCAAAGCGAGATCAGCTCGCTGGAGCGGCGGCAGTCCGACCTCGAGGACGCCGCGCTGGAGATCATGGAGCGGCTCGAGGACGCGCAGCAGCGGGTGGAGCAGCTGGCGGCCGAGCGGGAACAGGTCGGGCGCCGCGCTCACGAGGTCCAGCAGGCGCGCGATGCCGCCTTCGCCGAGATCGACGCGGAGGCCGAGTCGGTCCGGCGGGAGAGGGAGGAGGTCGCGGCCGAGATCCCGTCCGATCTCCTCGAGCTGTACGACAAGATCCGCGCCTCCAGCGGGGGTATCGGTGCCGCTGCGCTGCACCGGCGGCGATGCGAGGGCTGCCACCTGGAGCTCGATCCGATGTCCCTCAACCAGATCAGGGCCGCGGCTCCCGATGAGGTGATCCGCTGCGAGGAGTGCCGGCGGATCCTCGTCCGTACCCCAGAGTCCGGCCTGTGACCAGGCGGCTCGTCGTCGAGGCCGACGGTGGGTCGCGCGGCAACCCGGGTGAGGCGGCCTACGGCGCGCTCGTGCGCGACCCGGCGACCGGTGAGATCCTCGCCGAGGTCGCCGAGGCGATCGGCATCGCCACGAACAACGTGGCCGAGTACCGCGGCGTGATCGCCGGGCTGCGGGCTGCCCGGGAGGTCGACCCGGCGGCGCGGGTGGAGGTCCGGCTCGACTCGCAACTGCTCGTGGAGCAGTTGACCGGAAACTGGAAGGTCAGGAACGCCGACCTGAGGCCGCTCGCGGAGGAGGCGCGCCGCGTGCTGCCGGCCGAGCAGGTGAGCTACCGGTGGGTCCCGCGCGAGCAGAACGTCCACGCCGACCGGCTGGTGAACCAGGCGCTGGACGGCGACCCCGCGCTGTACTCGGTCGCTCGGCCGCAGCGTGCGGCGCCGCCGGAGCAGGAACCCAGCCCTGCCACGTTGTTGCTGCTGGTCCGGCACGGGCGCACGCCGTACACCGTCGAACGGCGGTACAGCGGCGGCGGGCCGCCGGGCCCTCCGCTCGACGACGTCGGCCGGGAGCAGGCCTCCTGGGTGGCCGACCAGGTGGCCGCCCGCGGCGCGGACGCCGTCGTCTCCTCACCGACCGTGCGCTGCCGCCAGACCGCCGAGATCATCTCCGAGCGGCTCGGCGTGCCCGTCGCCGTCGACGCGGACTGGCGCGAGCACGAGTTCGGGCAGTGGGAGGGGCTGACGCCGGACGAGGTGGCGCAGCGGTTCCCGGAGCAACTGGCCGCCTGGCGCCGCTCGGAGACCGCGCCGGCTCCGGGCGGCGAGACGCGTGCCATGCTCGCCGCACGGGTGCAGCAGGCGCGGGACCGCGTGCTCGAGCGATACTCCGGCGGGGTCCCGGTCGTCGTGACGCACTCGATGCCGATCAAGACGCTGGTGTGCCTGGCGCTCGGCGCTCCGCTCACGGCGTCGACACAGGTCCAGCCGGCACCGGGCTCGCTGACCGAGTTCCGGGCCTACGCCGACGGCAGCGCGGTCGTCACGGGCCTCGGCCTGCGCCCGTAGCAAGGTCAGCGCGGCACGATCATCACCGGGCACACCGCGTGGTGCAGCACGCCGCGGCTCACCGACCCGATCCGCAGGGTGGGGAAGCCGCCGGCCCCGCGGCGGCCCACGACCAGCAGCGCCGCAGCGGACGAGGCTCGCACGAGAGCCTCCGTCGGGTGCCCGAGATCGAGTTCCTCGACAACCCGGACGCCCGGGTAGCGGGCGGCCGCGCCGGACACGGCCGCGGCGAGCGTCCTGCGCGCCTCGCCCTCGTCGGCGTGCACGTCGGTGGCGGCGCCGGCGTGCGGCAGCGCGTGCCGCGCGGCCCAGCCGAGTTGCCGCCAGGCGTAGACGGTCCGGAGCGGGACGCCGCGCATCTCCGCCTCCGCGAAGGCCGCCTCGAGTGCCGGACCGGTCTCGGCCGAGCCGTCGACACCGACGACGACCTCACCTTCCGGCGAGGGGACCGGGTGCTGCACCACGACGACAGGGCCGCGGGTACGGCTCGACACGCCGTAGGCGACAGAGCCGAGCAGCAGCCCCGTGAAGCCGCCCTCGCCGCGGCCACCGACCACCAGGACGGCGTCCTCGCCCGCCGCGTCGAGCAGCATGGGCCGGGCGTCGCCGGCGAGCAGTTCCGTCGTGACCTTGACCCGCGGCCCGACCTCGCGGGCGACGCCGGCCGCCTCGTCGAGCATCCGGTTGGCGTCCTCCCTGGCCCACCGGCCCACTTCGGCGTGCGCGGCGTCCTCCGGCATGTCGTACAGCCAGCGCTGCAGCGCGTGCACGATCTTGAGCGGCTGCCGCCGCAGCGCGGCCTCCTCGGCGGCCCATCGCAGGGCGAGCATGCCCACCTCGGAACCGTCGACGCCTACGACGATCTCACTCATCAGAAACCCCTACCCTTCCTGCCGTTGATCATGGGCAAGCTATGCTTCCCGGCCCCTCCTTGGCAGATACCGGCCGTGATCAACGCGATGGCGGCGGTGGCGACGATGCTGCTGCCGGCGGGGCGTCGTGATCGCCGCCCGTGTCGTCCGACGGGGTGGCCGTGACTCCAGCCGCTCGGGCGTCGGGCCACACCCAGTCGCGGATCGCCGGGTCGTCCTCGCCGTGCTCGCGGGTGTACTGCCGGGCGCGCAGCCGGGCGTCGACCATGTGCTGCCGCAGCATGGCGGCTCGGGAGCGCAGCTTCGGCACGCGGTCGATGACGTCGATGACCAGGTGGAAGCGGTCCAGGTCGTTCAGCATCACCATGTCGAACGGCGTCGTCGTGGTGCCTTCCTCCTTGTAGCCGCGGACGTGCAGGTTGCCGTGGTTCGTCCGCCGGTAGGTGAGGCGGTGGATCAGCCACGGGTATCCGTGGTAGGCGAAGATGATCGGCTTGTCGGTCGTGAACAGCGTGTCGAACTCGCGGTCCGGCAGCCCGTGCGGGTGCTCGCGCTCGTCCTGCAGCCGCATCAGGTCGACCACGTTGACGACGCGGACCCTGAGGTCCGGCAGGTGCTGGCGGAGCAGGTCGACGGCGGCGAGCGTCTCCAGCGTGGGGACGTCCCCGGCGCAGCCGAGCACGACGTCCGGCTCGCCGTCCTCGTTGCTCGCCCAGTCCCAGATGCCGATGCCGCGGGTGCAGTGCGCGATGGCCTCGTCCATCGGCAGCCACTGCGGGCTCGGCTGCTTGCCCGCCACGACGACGTTGACGTAGTCCCTGCTCCGCAGGCAGTGGTCGTAGGTCGACAGCAGGGTGTTGGCGTCCGGCGGCAGGTACACCCGGATCACGTCGGCCTTCTTGTTGACGACGTGGTCGATGAAGCCCGGGTCCTGGTGCGAGAAGCCGTTGTGGTCCTGCCGCCACACGTGCGAGGACAGCAGGTAGTTCAGCGACGGGATCGGCCGCCGCCACGGGATGTCGTGGGTGACCTTCAGCCACTTGGCGTGCTGGTTGAACATCGAGTCGACGATGTGGATGAACGCCTCGTAGCAGCTGAACACGCCGTGCCGGCCGGTCAGCAGGTAGCCTTCCAGCCAGCCCTGGCACTGGTGCTCGGAGAGCATCTCGACCACCCGCCCGGACGGGGCGAGGTGGTCGTCGGTGGGCACGATGGTGGCCTGCCAGGCCTTCAGGCCCGCGTCGACGGTGGCGCCGAGCCGGTTCGACGCGGTCTCGTCCGGCCCGAATATCCGGAAGTTGTCCGGGTTGTGCTTGACCACCTCGGCGAGCCACTCGCCGAGCACCTGGGTCGCCTCGGCGACCGTGGCGCCGGGCGTGTCGACCCGTACGGCGTGCTCGCGGAAGTCCGGGAGCTTCAGGTCGCGGGTGAGCTCGCCGCCGTTGGTGTGCGGGTTGGCGCTCATCCGGCGGCGGCCGCGTGGGTTCAGCGCCCTGATGTGTTCCCGGAGGCGGCCGTTGTCGTCGAACAGCTCCTCCGGGCGGTACGAGCGCATCCACTCCTCGAGCAGCCTGGTGTACTCGGGGTTGCCGCGGACGTCCTTCATCGGCACCTGATGGGACCGGTAGGTGTTCTCGATCGGCCGGCCGTCGATCTCGCGCGGGCCGGTCCACCCCTTCGGGGTCTGCATCACGATCGCCGGCCAGTCCGGACGGCCGGTGTGCGCGCCGGTGGCGGCCTCCTGCCTGATCCGGTCGATCTCGTCCAGCACCTCGTCCAGGAGCGCGCCGAACCGGCGGTGGACGGCGGTCGTGTCCTCGCCGTCGAAGCCGCCTTCGAACCAGTACGGCCGGTAGCCGCAGCCGACGAGGAAGGCCTCGAGCTCGCTGCGGGGGATGCGGGCGAACACCGACGGGTTGGCGATCTTGTACCCGTTGAGGTGCAGCACGGGCAGCACGGTGCCGTCGGTGACCGGGTTGAGGAACTTGTTGCCGTGCCACCCGGTGGCCAGCGGACCGGTCTCCGCCTCGCCGTCGCCGATGACGCAGGCCACGACGAGACCGGGGTTGTCGAACGCGGCGCCGTAGGCATGCGCGAGGGAGTACCCGAGCTCGCCGCCCTCGTGGATCGACCCGGGCGTCTCCGGCGCGGCGTGGCTGGGTATCCCGCCCGGGAACGAGAACTGGCGGAACAGTTGCCGCATCCCCTCGGCGTCGTCGCCCACCCCGGAGTAGATCTCGCTGTAGGTGCCGTCCAGCCAGGCGGCCGCGACCACGGACGGGCCACCGTGCCCCGGGCCGCAGATGTAGAACATGTCCAGGTCGCGTTCCACGATCGCGCGGTTCAGGTGCGCGTACAGGAAGTTCTGTCCCGGCGATGTGCCCCAGTGGCCGAGCAGCCTGGGCTTGACGTGCTCGGCGGCCAGCGGCTCCCGCAGCAGTGGGTTGTCGAGCAGGTAGATCTGCCCGACGCACAGGTAGTTGGCCGCCCGCCACCACGCGTCGATCCGGGAGACCGTCTCGGCGTCGAGGAGGCTGCTGCCCGGCGCGGTCGGGGTGGTCGTCGCGTGCTCGGTCATCGGCTCGCCTTCTCTTGCAGGTCCCTGTGGTGTCTAGCTTGGCGCACCGGCGGCAGCGCGGCCAGGGACTCAAGACCTCTCGTGGCAACCGGCCGGAAAAGTACTGTGCGGCCATGGGAGCGACACGGTCCGCCTTGCCGGACACCGCGGTGCTGGTCCTCAACTGCGGATCCTCGTCGATCAAGTACCAG
>JBMCTR010000075.1:0-7059 GCA_048622955.1 Actinomycetota bacterium | reverse complement strand
AGCGCGTGCAGGTGGCGGTCGTCGATGTCGTCGAGCAGCAGCAGCGACGTCACCATGCCGAGCATCATCGGCACGTGGAGGAGCACCAGCGCGGCGAGGACGACCGGCCGGTACGGAGCCAGCTCCACGCCGAACCGGTCGGCGATCAGATCGGACGCGGCTGGATACCCGAGCCGGAGCGCGAGCGCCAGCAGGAGCGGGCCGGCCAGCGCGACGAGCAGCAGCGCGTCGCTACGGAGGTTGCGCAGATCCAGCCGGGCGATAGCAGCAACGCGCGGTGCGAACCGCGGGGGCCGGGCCTGGGCGGTTCGCGAGGAAGCCGCTTCCAGCCGTCGTGCTCGCCCGGAGCCTGGTGGCGCGGAGCCGGAGTCGGCGAGGTAGCGCCGGTGCGCCGCGATCAGTAGCACGCCCGTAGCGGCGGCCAGGTAGCTCGCAGCTGCGGGCGGACCGCCCGGTGGCCAAGCGGTCGCGGCGGGGTCGAGCCCGGCCCGCATCAGTTCCGCCCCACCCACGGTCGGTACGGCGAACAGCACCGGGCTGTCCACCAGCGCGGTCAAATGCAGCAGGGGAGCGAGCAGGAACGGCACCATCGGCCACGGCGCGACGGCCAGGAACCCGGCCATCGTCCGGTGCGGAATCACCAACACGAGCGCCATCGCCAGGAAGAACACCGAGCACAGCACGACACCGAGCAGGACCCGGCCGACGGTTGCCGGTGCGGCGCCGAGGTCGTCCCTGCCGGCGGCCACGGCGATCGGGAGCGCGGCCGCGGCGGCAACCGCCGTCAGTGTCGCGAACTTGGCGGTGACGTAGGCACCGGGCCGCAACGGGCTCGCCGCGAGCGAGGACAGCACGCCTTCCGTCCGCTCGTAGAGCATCAAGGCGGCGAGGAAGAACACCCCGAAGGTGGCGGTGTCGAGGAACAGCACGTACGGGCCGACCGTCCGCGCCGCACCGGCGGGAATGACGAGCAGCGCGACCGTCCAGCCCGCGGCGAGCACACCCGCGACCACGGCGATCCCGTACCGCCACTGCGCGCGCAGGTCCAGGGCGGCTGCCGCCGCGACTCCGCTCACAGCGTCCCGCCCGTCACCGCGACGAAGACGTCGTCCAGCGACGCCTCCCGGGTGTGCATGGTCTCCAGGTCGCCGCGGGCGACCAGGTCGTGCAGCGCCGTCGCGGTCTCCGGGGCACCGAGCGGCAGCTCCCGCCGTTCCAGGCGGCCGTCGGCGCGGTACTCGGCGACGATCGTCCGGCGGCCGTGGGCGAGCTTGAAGTTGCGCGGGGTGTCAACGGCCGCGATCCGGCCGCTCGCCATGAACGCGACCCGGTCGCACAACTGGTCCGCGGTCACCATGTCGTGAGTCGTGAGGAAGACCGTCCGGCCGAGATCGGCCTGCGCGCGGATGAGCTCGCGAATGCCGGCCGCGTGGGTCGGGTCCAGGCCGGACGACGGCTCGTCCAGGAAGAGCACCTCCGGCCGGTTGAGCAGGGCGCGGGCGAGGTTCAGCCGCATCTGCATGCCTTTGGAGAACGTCGCGACCCGGCGGTCCGCCGCGTCCGCGAGATCGACCAGTTCGAGCAGCGCGTCCACCGGCTCGACCGGACCGCGGTAGAAGGCGGCGAGGCCGGCGAGGTTCTCCCGGGCGGTGAGCTTGGCGTAGTGGGCTGGGAGCTCGAAGCCGACTCCGACGTCCTCGAAGTAGTCGGGCCCCCACGCCCGCACCGGGCGTCCCAGCACCTCGGCGGTGCCCTCGTAGTCGCGCAGCATGCGGGTCAGCACGCGCTGGGTCGTCGACTTGCCGGCCCCGTTGGGCCCCAGGAAGCCGAAGATCTCACCCCGCGCCACGTCGAACGCGATGCCGTCCACGGCGGGGGTGGCCGCTCCCCGGTAGCGCACCCGCAGGTCCGCGACACTGATGACGTGCTCACCCACCGCGACGCACCGCCCCGGCCGGTGCTGTGGCCGGCCCCGCCGCGAGCCGCTCGCGCAGGATCGTGAACGACTCGTCGATGAGCTCCGGCAACTCGGTGGTGTCGGGTGACTCCGCCCACGCCGTGATCGCCACGGTGAGGGCGGCGAGACAGGCCGCGGCGAGGACCCGTACCTCGAACGGATCGGTGCCGCGGCCGCGCAGCGCCCGCTCGAACATCTCCTGCGTGGCCAACTGGTTCTCCCAGAGGCGGGCCCGGAGCGCCGGCGTGCTCAGCAGCAGCCGGGTGCGGCTTAAGATGGTGTCCCGGTCGGCGGTGTAGACCAGCCGGAACGCCTCGCTGATCGCCGCCTGGACGGCGTCCACGACGGCCTCGTCCGCCGGACGGGCCTTGATCAGCTGCTCCAGCATGGGGTCGTACTCGTCGCTGAGGACCACGTCCTCCTTGGTCGGGAAGTACCGGAAGAACGTCATGTGCGAGACGCCGGCCGCCTCCGCGATCTGCTTGACGGTCGTGCTGGCGAAGCCCTGCTCGGCGAACAGCCGGAGGGCGTGCTCCTGGATGGCCTGCTTGGTCTGCGCCTTTTTGCGCTCGCGCCAGTTCTGTTGCTCTGCCACGAGGGCGATGTTAGCAGATAACAAGTTAGCTAGTAACATCCTCGCGAAGCGGAACTGACCAACCCCTTCGCCGCAGGTGATCTCGGTGTTATCCTGCGCCTAGCGTGTGATCAACGCCGACACGGGCGGGAGGCACCGGATGACGCGAGTGCGAGCTGTCGGTGCAAGTGTCGGAGCGGTGGCCATCCTGAGCGCTGGTGTCCTGGCCGCGCCCGGCGCGTCGTCGTCGACGGAACCGCTGGAGGTGGAGAGCGCCACCGTCGAGGGCCCGATCCCGACCACACCGCCGAGCGCAGGCGGGGACCGGTCGGCACCGGAGGTCGAGGGCACGTACCCGTGGTTCTCGACCTGGGTCGACCTGGACGGTGCGGGGTTCGTCGAGGAGGAGTTCTACGTCAGCGGCGAGGCCGACGCGTTCGATCCGGACACCGGCGAGGTCCTCGCCGAGGACGTCCCGTACCGGTCCCGGATCATCGTCCGCCGGCCGGCGAGCGACGCGCACTTCAACGGCACGGTCCTCGCCGAATGGCAGAACGTCTCCGCAGGCTACGACCTCGACGCGCTGTGGGGCTATCGCGACATCCTGCGCGACGGCTACGCCTGGGTCGGGATCTCGGCGCAGCGCGTCGGCGTGGACCATCTCGCTGACTGGAGCCCGGCTCGGTACGGCGACCTCGACGTCACCGGCGGCGGCACCTGGCTGAACGACGAGCTGTCCTACGAGGTGTTCGGGCAGGCAGCGGCGGCTTTGGTCGCTTCGTCTGGAGACGACCCGCTGGGCGACCTCGACGTCGACACCGTCCTCGCTATCGGTGCGTCGCAGTCGGCCAGCCGGATGGTCGACTACTACGACCGCGTGCTTCCCCAGACCGGGTCCGTGTTCGACGGCTACGCGTACGTCGTCGGCCCCGCTCCCGAGACGCGGCGCGCGGAGCCGATCTTCCACATCCTGTCGGAGACCGACGTCTGGCTCGGCTTCGGCGGGGAGCGTGCGCCGGACACGGACACCTACCGGCGGTGGGAGGTGGCCGGAGCGGCCCATTCGGGATGGAACGGGCAGGAGTACCGGATGCCCCTGCAGGAACGCGACAACCCCGCCGGCGTGCCCGAGTACCAGTGCGCGCAGGAGCCGTTCAGCCGCGTCCCGTTGCACTACGTTCTCGCCGCCGCCTACGACCACCTCGCCGGCTGGGCGCACGGTGGCGCGGCGCCGCCAGCGGCCGAGCCGATCGCGCTGGACGACGGCGGCGAGATCGTGCGCAACGACCTCGGGATCGCCCAGGGCGGCATCCGGCTGTCCCAGGTCGAGGTCCCGATCGCACTCAACGACGGGACCAACCTCGGGCCGACGTTCTGCTTCCTGTTCGGCGAGCACGCCCCCTTCGACGAGGCGACGCTGGACAGGCTCTACCGCAACCACGGGGAGTACGTCTCGGCGGTCGCGGGAGTCAACAACCGGAACGTCGAGGACGGCTATATCGACCGCGCCGACGCCGTCGTGAACATCCGCGAGGCCTCGTCGTCCGGGATCGGCAGGTAGCCGACTGCACGGCCCGGCGGGCCCGACAGCCGAGGTCTCCGTCGTAGGCCGCGCAGGGTGGCCGCCGCCCGTCCGACTCGGCGCCAGGCTCAGCTGGCTAGGTCGGCGACCGCCTGCAGCAGCCGGTCGACCTCGCTGCGATCGTTGTAGTGGACGAGACCGGCCCGCACCGCGCCGCCGGTGTCGCGGAGCCCCAGGACTCCGGTGATCTCCCACGCGTAGTTGTGGCCGTTCCATACGTTGACACCGGCGGCCGCGAGGTGCTCGGCGACCTGGCGCGGCGAGTGGCCGGCGACGGTGAAGTAGGTCGTCGCGGTCCGGTCGCCCGCCGCGCCGTACGTGTGCACCCGCTCCAACGACTCCAGCCCGGCCAGGAGCACTTTGAACAGCTCCAGCTCATGAGACTCCGCGGCGGCCAGCGAGGTGCGCAGCCGCGCGCGGCGGCTGCCGGTGGCCGCGTCGTCGAGGCTCGCGAGGTGCTCGACCGCCGCCACCACACCCGCCAGGTCGGCGAACGGCGCCGTACCGGTTTCGAACCGGCCGGGTACGGTCTCCGGCGCAGGCACCAGCTTGTCCGGCCGTAGCCGGTCCAACACAGCCGGATCGGCCGCGACCGCACCGACGTGCGGACCGCACCACTTGTACGCGCTGGTCGTGTAGAAGTCGGCACCCAGCGCCGCCATGTCGACTGGCCCGTGCGCGCTGGCGTGAACCCCGTCGACGTAGGTGAG
The DNA here is from genome assembly GCA_048622955.1 of Actinomycetota bacterium. Lineage (GTDB taxonomy): Bacteria > Actinomycetota > Actinomycetes > Jiangellales > Jiangellaceae > JBMCTR01. Next base: position 2,236 of record JBMCTR010000075.1, on the reverse strand, counting down.
CGCACCGACGTCGTGCGCCTTCGCGGTGATGGCGCGGACGTCCGGGCGCGTTCCCAGCACGTTGCTGGCTGCCGTGACAGCGACCAGCCGGGTCTGCTCGCTCACCAGCGCGTCGTACTGCGCCACCGGCAGCTCACCGGTGTCGGCGTCGACCTCCGCCCACCGGACGGTCGCACCGACCCGGGCGGCGGCCTGCACCCACGGCCGGACGTTCGCGTCGTGATCCAGCCGGGACACGACCACCTCGTCGCCGGCCGCCCACGTCTGGGCAAGGGTGTTCGCCAGCCGGTAGGTGAGGGTGGTCATGTTCGGGCCGAGAATCACGCCGGCTGCCTCGGCCCCGACGAGATCGGCGATCGCCCGCCGGCACTCGGCCACGATTTCGTCCGCGCGCCGGCTCGCCGGAAAGGCTCCGCCGACATTGCCGATGCCGTGCCGGTACGCGTCGCCGATCGCGTCGATGACCGGCTGCGGGGCCTGCGTGCCGGCCGCGCCGTCGAGATAGGCGAAGCCGTCCGAGAGCGCCGGGTACGCGGCGCGAACCGCCTTCACGTCGAACGCCACGCCCACACGATACTGGTGGGACCTGATGGACCGATCGCGGTGCCCCGCGAAACGATCAGGGGACCAACCAGCGCGGCAGAGCCCGCTTTCCTAGTCTGATCGCCATGCGTCCAGAAGTCTCCCTCTAGAGGAGGGTGGACCCCCATGCGCAGAAACCGATTCGCGCCCGAGGGGCGGTGGACTGGACACTGAGACCGTGGGCCATCTCGACCTGAACGCGGTCTCGTACACGCTCGCCGACGGGCGCGTGCTGCTCGACGACGTCACGTTCCGCGTGGGGGACGGCGCGAAGGTGGCGCTGGTCGGCGCCAACGGCTCGGGCAAGACGACCCTGCTGCGCATCATCGCGGGCGACCTCGCACCGGACGGCGGCACGGTCACGAGCTCCGGCGGGGTCGGTGTGATGCGCCAGTTCGTGGCGCGGGCGTGGGCCGACGGCAGCGCGCCGGCGAACGTCCACGACCTGCTGCTGTCGGTGGCGCCGCCGCGGGTCCGGGCCGCAGCGGCCGCGCTGGACGAGGCCGAGCTCGCGATGATGGAGCGCGACGACGAGCCGACGCAGCTGGCGTACGCCGCGGCGCTGGCCGAGTGGGCCGACGCCGGCGGGTACGAGATCGAGGTGCTCTGGGACGTCTGCACCACTGCGGCGCTGGGCGTGCCGTACGAGCGCTGCCGCTGGCGCGAGCTGACGACGCTGTCGGGCGGCGAGCAGAAGCGGCTCGCGCTGGAGGCGCTGCTGCGCGGCCCGGACGACATCCTGCTGCTCGACGAGCCGGACAACTTCCTCGACGTCCCCGCCAAGCGGTGGCTGGAGCAGCGGCTGGTCGAGACGCCGAAGACGGTGCTGTACGTCAGCCACGACCGGGAGCTGCTCGCCCGCACCGCGACCCGGGTCGTGACGATCGAGCTCGGCGCGGCGGGCAACACGGCCTGGGTCCACGGCGGCGGCTTCGCGACCTACCACGAGGCACGCCGCGAGCGCTTCGCCCGGCTGGAAGAGCTGCGTCGCCGCTGGGACGAGCAGCACGCCAAGCTCAAGGAGCTCGTACGGACGCTCAAGGACAAGGCGGCGTACCACGACGGCGTCGCGTCGCGGTACCACGCGGCGCAGACCCGGCTCCGCAAGTTCGAGGAGGCCGGGCCGCCGCAGGCCATCCCGCGCGAGCAGGACGTGCGGATGCGGCTGGGCGGCGCCCGCACCGGTAAACGGGCGGTCGTGTGCGAAGACCTGGAGCTGACCGGCCTGATGCGGCCGTTCGACCTCGAGGTGTGGTACGGCGACCGGGTCGGGGTGCTCGGGTCCAACGGGTCCGGCAAGTCGCACTTCCTCCGGCTGCTGGCCGCGGGCGGGTCGCAGCCGGACCGGGAGCACCGGCCGGTCGACGACATGGCCGTCGAGCCCGTCGCCCACACCGGCCGCGCCCGGCTCGGCGCCCGCGTCCGTCCCGGCTGGTTCGCGCAGACGCACGAGCACCCCGAGCTCGTCGGACGCAGGCTGCTGGACGTCCTGCACCGGGGCGGCGGTCATCGCCCGGGGATGCCGCGCGAGGAGGCCAGCCGGGTGCTCGACCGCTACGAGCTTGCCCACGCCGCGGAGCAGACGTTCGACTCGCTGTCCGGCGGCCAGCAGGCGCGGTTCCAGATCCTGCTGCTCGAGCTGTCCGGGGCGACG
>JBMCTR010000074.1:0-7063 GCA_048622955.1 Actinomycetota bacterium | reverse complement strand
GCCAGGTCGCCGGTCTCTCCGTCGGGTCCGAGGTAGAACTCGGATTGCACCAGCACGTACTCGCGGTCCACCTCGGCGAGGTCCGCGGGCTCGATGATGACCGCCCCGTACATGCCGTTGCCGATGTGGTGGAGCATCGGCTCGGTGGAGCAGTGGTACATCCAGATCCCGGCCTTGGTGGCGGTGAACCGGTAGACCAGCTCCTCGCCGGGCCTGATGGGCCGCATTGCCCGGTCCGGGGCGAGCGCACCGGCGTGGAAGTCGATGCCGTGGTCGGTGGTGCCGTCGTTGACCAGCCTCACCTCGAAGATGTCGCCGACACGGCCGCGCAGCACCGGGCCGGGCGCGGTGCCATTGAACGTCCACACCTGTTGCCGCACCCCGGGCGCGACCTCTCGCTCGACCTCCTGCACCCGCAACGTGATCCGGTGGACGCGCGCCTCACTGGCGGCGGGGAGGGTTGCGTCGCGCGCGGCGAACCCATCGCCGGGGTCGGCCATCGTGTCCACCCGGGGCGTGCCGACGAGCCCGGTGCTGTCGGGTGAGGCCTCCTGGTTGCCGGGCGCATCGTCGCCGGCGACCGACACGGTGAGCACCATGCCGGCTTGGCGGTGTCCCGGCAGTGAGCACCAGCCGTCCAGCGGACCGGTGATCACGCCGGCGTCCAGCCGCGCCGTTTCGCCGGACGGGATCGACCGGGTGTGCGCACCGTTTTCCAGAACCAGGTCATGGCGGCGCTGGTCGAGGTTGGTCACCTCGACGACCAGCCGGTCGCCCGCGGGTACCTTGATGTGGTCGGGCTGGTACCGCATCCCGTCCGCGACGACCTCCACCGTGGTGGTGTTGCCGGTGGCCGGCACCTCGGCGGCCGACGCCGATACGGCCTGATCCCCTGGTTCCGCCGCGCGCTCGCCGATCACGCCAACGAGGACCGCGAGCAGCACCAGCGCGAGACCGACCGCGACCCCGCCGAGTGGGCGTGTCGAGGTCGTGACCGGGGCGACGGGCGGCTGGGTGGACATGGGTTACGACCTCCGATCCATGAGCAGGGCGCGAGCGGCCGCGACCAGGAACTGCACCAGGGCGGCCAGCACCAACAGCGAGGTGGTGATGCGGACGTACGGTCCAACGGGCAGTTGGAACACGGCCAGCGCCGTGTTGGCCATGACCACGCGCTGCGGCCAGTGCCGCTCCAGCACCGCGAGGCGGGCACGCACCAGGGCCGGACCACCTCCGAGCACCGTCGGCAGCAGGTACGCCAACGCTCCGAGAAGAACCTGGGCGGTGAATCCGACCAGCAGCGGCACCAGCACGTCGCCGAACCGCGAGGCAGCCGATTCCGGCTCGGCTGCGGTGATCAAGGTGGCGGCGTCGATGGTCAGTGCGACCAGCAGCCAGCCGACTGCTGCTGCGATCGACCAGGCGGCGAACGAGGACGGTGGCCGCCTCCGTGCGGCCGCTATCGGTGGGACGGCGGCCACCACGACGCCGGCGGCGAACAGGACGAGCCCGCCGGCCACGGCTACCCGCCACCAGGTCAGCAGCCCGAGGCCGAGCAGCGCCAACCCGGCGACGGCCAACGGCAGAGCGGTCGTGGCCGCCCTGATCGCGCCGTCGGCCATCCGGGTGCGCAGCACCGCCGGCCACAGCGTGAGCAGCGTGCCCAGCACCGTGAGGGTGACCCAGCCGAGCACGTTGACGTGGGCGTGGAACAGCAGCAGCCGGGCGTCGGTGCCCGCGACCAGGATCCACGCGCCGGCTGGGATCCCGGCCAGCAGTGCCGTCGCGGCGGCCAGGTAGTAGTGCACGGTGACGGTGAACGGGGCCGGCAGTGACCGGCGGAGCCGGACAACCAGCACCGTCAGGTGGGCGAGCACGGCGACGAACACCAGGGCGGACCCGGCCACAGCGACCCAGCGCCAGCCGCCTGCGGCCGCGCCACCGGCCAGCACGCCGGCAACGCCGAGATTGAGGACGGCCAGCCGCGCCGCTTCCCCACGGCGGCTGGAGGGGGCCGGCGCCTGTAGCACGGCGCTCGCGAAGTGAGCGCTCCATACGACGATCGCGTTGGTGACGGCGCCGAGCAGCAGCAGGTGGATCAGCAACCAGCGCCACTGGGGCAGGAACGGATGCGCGAACGCCACCGCCACGGTGGCGGCCAGATACCCTAGCGGGATCGCCCCGACCCGCCGGTGCCACCGGCCACGACCGATGGGGTGCGCAGCGCTGGCCGGTGCGGCACCCCGAACGGGCCGTGCCGTCATCGGAGCTCCGCCGGGGTCGACGCGACGGCACTCGGCGCGCCACCTGCGGCCGCACCACCGGGCGCAGCCAGTGCCCACCGCGGGCTCGCCGCCGTCGTCGCAGCAGCGCTACCCGGATTCACGGGCCCTCAGCCTGCTGCGCGAAGCGGGCAAGCCGGCAGAGCCCAATGTCAACGTCCATTCGGGCCGTTCGGCCCTTCCTACAGAGTCGGCGTGTCGAACGTCAATTGCATGATCGGCGGCGTGTTGGGCGAGCCGGTAGCCGGCGGCGCAGTCGGTTGGTGGCACCGGCTAGGCTGGCGTTGGACGTGGCCAAGAGCGGTGGACCGTCACCCCACCGTTGGGGCTACCCACCATCGCTACGCATAGCAGGACGCGTGAATGACGAATCGAACCGCAGCCGCGGCCCGCGGCGGTTTCGTGGCGCTCGCCGTGGGCCTTGTGGCCGCTGTGGCCGGCCTGGGGCTCGGCGTACTGCCGGCCGCTGCGCACGCCTCGCTGATCTCGAGCACGCCGGAGGACGGGGCGACCCTCGACGACTCGCCGGCGGAGGTGGTACTCGAGTTCGATGCCGACCTGCTCGCCGAATTCACCCAGGTGGCGGTGCTCGATGAGCAGGACGGCAACCACGAGCAGGGAGATCCGGAGATCGACGGAGGCCGGGTCACACAGGCCGTCGGCACCCTCGAGCCCGGCGAGTACCGGGTGAGCTACCGGGTGGGTTCCGGGGACGGCCACCCGGTCAGCGGCGTGATCACCTTCTCCGTCGCCGAGGCGCCGGCCGCGGCCGAGCAGGATGCGACCGAGCCGGAGGCGGACCCGACCGGGCAGTACGAGCCGGACACGGACGCCTCCACGGACACGGCCGGCGACCCCGCGACTGAACAGGCTGCGTCGACACCCGCCGCGGAGTCCGCCGAGGCAGGGGATGGCGACGTGGCACCGCTGGGGATCGTCGGGGCCGCAGCGGCCGTCGTCACCGCAGCGGCGGTCGCCTTCGTACTGTTGCGCCGACGCGGTGACGGGGCCGACCCGACCCAGAACCCCGATCTATGAGATGACGACCGCGACGGGCCGACGCCCGCAGCTCGCTGAGGCGCCTCCCAGTTGGCGCTGGGTGGCGGGGGCCGTGCTTGCCGTCCTGGGCGTGCTCCTTGCCGCCCTCGTCGCCGGTGGCGGCGGCACGGCCGGACCCGTGCCCGGGCTGTCCGATCCCGGAGCGCTCGTGCGGTGGGGGCTGCCCGTTGCGAAGGTCGTCTTCGACGCGGCGGGCGTCCTGACCGTGGGTTTCGCGATTCTCGCCGTCATGCTCCCGGCGCCCGGCGATGAACTGGGTCGCGAGGCACTGGTCGCACTGCGGTCCGTGGCGATCGCAGCTGTCGTGTGGGCGGGGGCCGCGGTCGCCGTCCACGTGTTCACGTTGTCGGACCTCCTCGGGGTGCCGGTGAACCAGGCGCTCGCCGGGCGGTCGTTCATGACGTACACCCAGAGCATCGCCCAGGGGCAGGCCTACGCGTCGGTGTTCATTCTCGCCATGGCCATCATTCCGGCCGCCCGCCTCGTCATCGGCCGCGGCGGGGCGATCGGCGTGCTGCTGCTGTCCATCGGAACACTGGTCCCGCCGGCCCTTGCCGGTCACGCCGGCAGCGGCGACTACCACGTCTCGGCGCAGGTCTCGCTGCTGGTCCACGCCGTGGCGATCTCGTTGTGGGTCGGCGGCCTCGTCGCGCTCTCGTGGTACGCCGCCCGCAAGGGTGATCAGCTTCCCAGGCTCGTTCGGACGTACTCCCCCATGGCCCTCGGCTGCTTTGTCCTCGTCGCCGCCAGCGGCGTGTTCAACGGCTGGGTGCGGATCAGCACGCTCACCGACCTGACCACGACCGCGTACGGGTGGCTGCTGCTCGGCAAGGTCGCGGCGCTCGCGATTCTCGGCTACCTCGGCGCCCAGCATCGCGCACGTACGTTGCCTGCGCTGGACACCGGGCGTCGGGGCGCCTTCCGCCGGCTGGCCGCCGGGGAGGTCGTCGTGATGGCGGGCGCGGTCGGGCTGGCCGTCGCCCTCAGCCGGACGCCGCCGCCGGTGCCGGAGGATCCCGGTCAGATCAGCGTCGCGCGGTCCATCCTGAACTACCCGGTGCCTGCGGAGCCGACGCTGTGGCGGTTGATCACCGACGTGTACCCGGACGCCACGTTCGGGATCGGATGCCTGGTGGCGCTGCTGCTCTACGGGGCCGGCGTCCACAAGCTCCGCCGTCGCGGCGACCACTGGCCCGCCGGGCGAACAGCGGCCTGGGTGCTCGGGGTCGGGCTGATCGCGTTCGTGCAACTGTCCGGCCTGATGACGTACGGCATGACCATGCTGTCGGTGCACATGGTGCAGCACCTGGTCCTGATGATGATCTGCCCGGTGCTCCTCGTGCTCGGCGGGCCGCTCACGCTGGCGTTGCGCGCCATGACGCCGGCGCCGCGCGGGGAAGTGGGTCTGCGCGAGCGCCTGCTGACCATCACCAGGAGCCGGCCGGTGCGGCTGCTCACGCATCCGCTGGTGGCGCTGGCGCTGTTCGTCACCGGGCCGTTCATGGTCTACTTCACCGGGCTGTTCGAGGTGGCGATGCGCGACCACTACGGACACACCCTGATGAGCCTGCACTTCCTGCTGACCGGCTACCTGTTCTACGAGGTCATCCTCGGGATCGATCCGCTGCCGAAGCGCCCGCCGTACTTCGCGCGGGTGGGCCTGCAGTTCGCCGCCGTCGTCTTCCACGCCGTGTTCGGCGTCGCGCTCATGGAGTCGACGAGGCTGATCGGCGGCGACTACTACCGCCAGCTGGCCGCGGACATCGAGTGGTTGCCCGATGTGCTCGCCGACCAGCGCCTGGCCGGGGCGATCACGTGGGGGTTCAGCGAGATTCCGGGGCTGATCGTCATCGGCGTGCTGCTGTACCAGTGGTCCCGGTCGGACGAGCGCGAGTCCAACCGGTTCGACCGCCGCGAGGGTGTGTCCGCCGAGGAGCAGCGCCGCGCCTACAACGCGTACCTCGCCCGCCTCGACGAGCGCGCCCGCGCCCGCGGCGAGTGACCCGGGTTCGATCACGTTCGGCAGGCGCAGCCATGCCGCAACAGGCCCGCACCCCTGCCGCGGTTGGGCTGCGCCTGCCGAACGTGATCGAACCACAGGCAGCGTGATCGAACCGCGGCCGTTGTTTCGAGGGCCGCGGCGTGTCGGCTACACTCGACGGGCCGAGACACGGACAGGTAGCTCAGTTGGTAGAGCGTCCGCCTGAAAAGCGGAAGGTCGGCGGATCGATGCCGCCCCTGTCCACGCACGCAGAGCCGGCGTACACCGGCGTTGCAGTTGCGTTCCCGGGAAAGCTAGGTCCGGTGGGCGCCCTCCCGAGCGCCCACCGGACGTACTCCTCGCGCCCTACTCGGCGTCGGACTCTGCCCGCTGCTGGGGGATCTGCCCAGCCAGCAGTGCCCGGACTTCCGACTCCCGGTAGCGCCGGTGTCCTCCGAGCGTTCGGATCGACGTCAGCTTTCCAGCCTTTGCCCAACGGGTGACCGTCTTCGGGTCGACCCGGAACATCGCAGCTACCTCGGCGGGCGTGAGGAGGGGCTCGGCGTCTTGAGTTCTCGTCGCCATCGTCACCTCCTGTGCGTCGTGGCGGGGCTGTTACCCCGCCACATCGGGTATTCCACCCTCTAACCCGAGTCGGGCGGAAGAGCCGTACGGTCCAAAATCAGGTAGGCCATTCGGACGAGTCCCCCGACTCCAGGACTAAGACTACGCAGAGACGACGAACCTCGCGACCTAATCACAAAAAGGTCATTGCGCCGCTCGTGACCACGGTCCGGAGCAGTCTCGCAGCGGGTTAGGCTGAGAGCGACACCAGGCAGGACGCCCGCGCGCACACGCGATCCGTGGGCACGGGCACCGGACGCGAAGGGGTCACCACCGTGACCGAGACGTCAGCTTCCCCAGGGGTATTCGGCAGGCAGACGAAGCACGAGCAGGTCGTCTACTGCCACGACGAAGCCAGCGGCCTGCGAGCCATCATCGGGATCTACTCGACGGCGCTCGGGCCCGCACTGGGCGGCACTCGCTTCTACCCGTACGAATCCGAGGACGCCGCCCTGGCCGATGTGCTCGATCTCTCGCAGAGCATGGCCTACAAGAACGCTCTCGCCGGCCTCGACCACGGCGGCGGCAAGGCGGTCATCATCGGTGACCCGGCGCGGGACAAGTCCGAGGCGCTGCTCCGCGCGTACGGACGGTTCGTCGCCTCGCTGGGCGGCCGCTACATCACCGCGTGCGACGTCGGAACCTACGTCGAGGACATGGACGTCATCGCCCGCGAGTGCCGCTGGGTCACCGGACGCTCCCCGGCGGACGGCGGCGCGGGCGACTCGAGCGTGCTCACGTCGTTCGGAGTTTTCCAGGGCATGCGCGCCTGCGCCGAGCACCTCTGGGGCTCTCCGACGCTCCGGGGCAGGAGGGTCGGCATCGCCGGCGTCGGCAAGGTGGGCTCCAAGCTGGCCAGGCTGCTGCTCGAGGACGGCGCTTCCGTCGTCGTCACGGACGTCAACGAGACGGCCGTCACCGCGCTGCGCGGCGATCACCCGGAGATCGACGTGGTGGACGACACGGACGCGCTCGTGCGCGCGGACATCGACGTCTACGCGCCGTGTGCCCTGGGCGGTGCGCTGGACGACGACACGGTCGCGGCGCTGCGCGCCGCGGCGGTCTGCGGTGGCGCCAACAACCAACTCGCGCACGCCGGCGTGGAGAAGATGCTGGA